>JAFGVU010000259.1 GCA_016937855.1 Bacteroidales bacterium
CCGTACCTATATTTTGCAGGTAAGCCAGCGCATAAATCCGTATTCAGAACCGGTAATGGTACATTCGAACATTAAAAACGCAACAGGAATTTTTGCGGGGTATAACCGGCAAATGATATTTTTATTTACGTATTAAACCCCACATAATAGACTGTACTCGGAAGATATTCATTAAAAGGGTATGTGCAAATCAACAAAAAACCTATATAAAACCAATTGTGATCAATGCCTAAGTGATTAGTATTCAGATGTAAGTGTTTTTTGTCTTTTTTAAAAAGTTATATCTGAGTAATAAAGGATTGCAATAAGTAATAATGATAGTTAGATTTGAACTATATATTTACATTTCCTAATATTTGAGACGATTATAAACGAAACGACGCACTTAAATATCTATAGATTTTGGAAAAATGTTTCAAATACAGTTTTAATTTTTCGGGGAAGAATAAATTCATTTGATAGGCCTCCCCGGGGATGAGCACACGCATTAATTTGTTCCCGGCCCGGGGAGGCAGGTAGTTTTGATAAACCGCCCGTGCAAAACTACCATCCGGGGCACACTTTTGCAAGTTGGAAGTTGAAAAAGTGGGGCAATAACTATAATCATATAAATTTATAATATGAAAAAGAATTTAATTAAAGCAGGTCTTATATTGGGAGTGTTTGTGTTGGGATTAACTCATACTAATAATGCGAAAGCGGAAGAACAATGTCATTCTGTACATATTTTTTGTGGTGATGGTTCGACGAATTTTGGTTTAGCATGTGGTTCAACCTATCAAGAATATCTTCAAAGTATGGATGAATTACATGACGTAGTGTGTAATTAAAGTTATTTGTTGACCAACTGACTAAGATTGTTTAAATCACTGTCAGTTGGTTCTCTATTTATGTCAATTATGAGATACATATACGTTTTACTATTATTTTTTTCTTCTGCAATAACTTTTGCACAAGATTATGTGCCTATTGATACAGCCATCTTTTCTTGCTCATATTTTTATGATTTTCAAGAAGACTCTTTAGAGAAGTCATCTGTACAAAGTGAGGAAATGACATTATTAATAGGTAGTCACTGCTCTTTATTCTTGGGAACAAATGAGTTATATAGAGATTCCATTCTTTTGGCGCATTCAAATGAACCATTTGACCAAAATTATTTACAAAGAATTGCACCATTGATGCAAGGAACAACAATACATCGTTATTGTAGGTATCATATATACAATAGTTATCTTGCTGACAGTATACTATTTACAACTTATTTGAACAGTAGAAACTTAAAAGTTAAAGAAAATAATAAAATTAATTGGGAAATTGAAGCCAATCAAGATACTGTCATATTAGGGTATAAATGTTTAAAAGCTTCAACAGAATTGTGGGGGCGGAAATATATTAGCTGGTTTACACTCGATGTTCCTATTAGTTGTGGACCCTATAAATTTAGTGGATTACCCGGTTTAATCATTCAAATTTCAGATACCGAAAAACAACATTGTTTCACTATAAATAAAGTAAAAGACATTAAAGGGAAACAACAAGCTATCTATTATCTGAATGAGGATTATGCTGAAATAACAGCTAAGGATTATGCTAAAAGCCTACAATACTATTTTACGGATTTATACAATCGAGTATCATCAGGGGGCTTTGTAACCTTTCAAGATGAGGAGAGTAGAGCGAGATCACTGAACAGGTTAAAATCCCGGAATAATTATATTGAAAAATATTAAGCAAATACCGGAACCTCAATACCACTTCGCCACATATACAGTTGGTTTTGTAATCTGTTTAATATTGCTGTTTTTCGGTAGTAATATTTCAGGACAGACCATAATTTCCGGGCGAGTATCCGGTGAAGGGAATAATGATGGGAGTGGTATCAGTGTTTTAGCCATGCCATCGCTAAATTCGAAGGAAATTCTTACCTATTCAATAAGCGACAACTCAGGCCAATATAAGCTTTCATATACATCATCTTCCGATTCGGTATTTATTGCCTTTAAATCGCTGAATTTTAAAGATACCATAGTCGGGTTATCGAATCAAAGCCAAAAGTTTGACATCAAGCTTCTGCCCGATGTTTTTGAAATAAAGGAAGTAAGCGTGAGAGGCAATCCTATTTCGGTTCGAGGCGATACTATTAACTATGTTGTTAATGCTTTTGCAAAAGCCGGCGACCGATCGGTTGGCGATGTAATTAGCCGCATGCCGGGATTTGAAGTTACCGAACTGGGGCAGATTTATTACCAGGGCAAACCCATTCAGAAATACTATATTGAGGGGATGGATTTGCTGGAAAAACGTTATGCATTGGCCAACAAAAACCTCCCTCACAAATCGGTAAGTTCGGTGGAAGTACTGCAAAACCACCAGCCGGTTAAGATGCTTGAAGATAAAATGGCTTCTGATGAGACTTCCATTAACATCAAGCTAAAAAACGACGTAGCTGTTACGGGTACGATGTACGCAGGAGCTGGTTTCTCTCCTATGTTGCACGATATAAATTTAACTCCCATGTTGTTTAATAAAAAGCAACAAATAATTGCGACCTGGCAGAGTAATAACATCGGAGAGGATTTAAATACTCAACACCAGCCACTGGTTTTTAGCAATGGCGAATTGCAGGGGTACAAAAACCGAAAACCTGAATTGTTGGGTATTTTACAGCTTTCGAAGCCACAAATCGATAAAGAATGCTACCTTGATAATGATGCCAATCTAGTTTCGTACAACCACTTGCTGAAAATAAAAAACGGAACTGAGCTAAAAATCAACAGCAGCTTTTATCACGATAAAACCAACGAAGAAGGGAAAGTTGAGACTTCATACTTTCTGGATAGCGATACGGTTACGTTTTCCGAGATTACACAGAATAAGCATTTCAATAAAAGCCTGAGCACTGATTTAAAGATCACTCAAAACGAAAAGAAAAGGTATCTGACCAATAAATTCAGTATTAATAAGTTTTGGGACAGCGAGGAAGGATTAATCCGGAACCAGGGCGAATTGGTGCAAAAGGCGGAAACCCCGCATTTCTCGCTGGCAAATGATTTTGATATCCTGCTACCGGTAAAACGGAATTTTGTGCGGTTATATTCGTTTGTGGACTATAACAATTCGCCACAACATTTGTCTTTTTCTCCCGGAGTTTTTGAGGATGTGTTAAACAACGGGCAATCTTACGGGCAAACGATGCAGAATTTTATTGAACGGAACCTGGTTACCCATAATTTTATTCAATTTACCTTAAGTCGCAAACCATGGATTTTTGAAACAGAGCCCGGCATCAGGTTTGAGCATCAGGAGTTAGAAACATCGATTGAGAAGGATCAGAATTTATTATTGGCTGATAGTCTTGGAAATAATTTGAATTGGAACTATACAGAACTGTACCTGTCAGAAAATATTCGATTTGAGAAAAGTAAACTCAAGCTTTCATTGAAGTTACCCTTCAATTTTCAGAATTATAACATTCGCGATAAGATTCATACTTCTTCCGGCGAAATTCACAAACTACTTTTTACGCCGTCGGTCAATTTAAAATATGATTTAAACGGATTCTGGATTCTGCGTGCCGGAGCCAAATACAATCAGCAGATGGGTGAAGTAAGTTCGCTTACCCAAGGTTATGTATTTTCGAGTTACCGACAACTAAAAAGGGGAATAGATCAATTGTCCGAAAAAAACGGAATGCGATACAACTTAAAAGTTGAATTCAAAAATCCAATCTCCGGCTTTTTCTCAACACTTGGCTGGTCAGTAAGTTATACAACAAATAACTTGCTGCTTAAACAACAGGTAAACGAACGCGGATTGTTGTTTTACGATGTGGTGGAAAAAGATAATCGATCGAATTTACAGAACCTCTCTTTTGCCATTAACCAGTACCTTTCAAACTGGCAGGCAACAGTTGATTTTAAGGCCAATTACAGTAGAAATAAAAAAGAGTATTTACTAAATAACCAATTGGGATGGTTAAGAAATAAAGTTTATGCTTTTCATCCGGGAATAAGCGTCAACCGTTGGAAAAAGGTAGATCTCGAATATAGCTATGCGCTACAGATAATCGATCAAACCTCGCAACAGGCCGATATTTCGGTTGTTGATCAGAAACATTCAGGGAGCATTTTTTATACTCCCGAAAAAAGACATTTATTTGGCTTGTCAGGCGAATACTATAGCACTAAACAAAGTGGGCAGCACAACTCAAATGTGCTTTTTGCCAATTTTTCGTACCACTTAAAACCGTCAAAAGGCAAACTTAAATATAAGCTGGAGATACGAAATATATTTAACCATTCCGAAATGGTACGTTATTATAACAGCGATATATCACTTGTGAGAAGCAATTATTCTATTCGTCCGAGGCAGTTTCTTGTTACGGTTTCGTTGGGTTTGTAGTTACCTTACTGCAGAGAATTCTAAATGCTTTTTTATAAGATTGCAAGTGCTTGCTATATAAATACCTTCAAATAAATCTAAAAAGTATTTGAAAGATGAGCCAAATCATGATAGCTGCAATCAACCATAAAAACCACCTCGGAATAACAACACTCTTATCTAATTTCCGCTTATGATCTTCCAAGAGCTGCTCCAGCTTATCGGTGTTAATATGATATTGCAATTTGGTTGTTTTAAGAATCTGTAATTGCCTGTCAATTTCAGGAGCAATCTCATTTATATTCTCAGTGGTTTGCTTCAATGTTTCAATTTCGGAGGTTAAAATCTCCAGTAATTTTTGTTGCGATAGATTTTTTCTCATGATATTAAAAGCTTATTCCAAAATCCCTTGAAGGACGGTTTTGTTGTTCTTGTTTTCTTTGTTTATCTCGTTCGGCACGGTACATTATTTCATAATTTTGCAGTATCTGTTTTTGCAGATTGGCAGCACTAAATTCCCGGCCAACACTACTGCCTTTTATGGTTTCCTCTTCAATCTGGAATTTTAACCCAACAACTTTTCCATCGGAGGCAATTCTCCTGTGGGTTTGGATTCCATACTGTTCCATTAATTGGGCATAATCATTAAAATCTCGGGGCATTACGGTCAATACCCGTTGGTGGGCTCCTTTAACGTAGTTGCCCAGTCGTTGCTCTTTTTGCTGCTGAATTTCTTTGGCGGTAGTAAATCCCCATTCTTTAGCCACACTTTCAGCAATACGCTGCGCCTTTTTGCTGATAAAG
>JAFGVU010000050.1 GCA_016937855.1 Bacteroidales bacterium
ATTGTTGAATTACGAATTACAAATTATTCAATTACAAATTATTCAATTACGAATTGTTGAATTACGAATTACAAATTATTCAATTACGAATTGTTGCTAAAAACCTTGTCGCAGTAGAGATAGCTTAGTTTCCTCGCTATTACGCAAAGCGTCTGAGGCTACTATTTACGTCAGATTGTAAAAAGTTAGAATGGGGTTTGGAAAAGAGACAAAAATTGATGGGTTGCTTTCCCGAAATAAATTCGGGACAGGCTGTTCCTCGCAAAGTCGTATGAGATATAGAGTTGTCGGGTTGATTGATTTGAAGTTTTATAATATGATATAAATATATGATTGTTCGTGGGGGGGGTAATATTAAAATATGATTTTTTTGTGTTTGCATTGATTTGGATTTTTGTATAAAAGAACAAAAAATAATATTATTTGCAAATTTTTTTTGGTGTTTTTTTTCTTAATTATTCGTCTAAATATTGTTTTTCAACAGTTGCATGCTGATGCAAAACTGAATAACAACCATATTCATTTTTTGCTAAAATACGGAACAAATTTTTATCAGTTGTAAGATATTCGGGGGGTATTTTGAAAATGTAATTTTCGCAAATAATATCTTCGTAGTCTAAAATAAAGTATTCAACGTTTTGCTGCGGTTCGGGAATGGTAATTATTCCGCTGTCGCCATCACAAATAATGCTTCCATGCACAAAAACATTTGTATCGGGCAAAGGTGCAGGTTTTATTGTCCAAGTTCCGTTTATTTGCGTTTGTTCGGGGCTGCCCCAATTTGCAAAAACTGAATAAGTGCCGGAAATGTTGAACCAACTAAAAGTTATTGGAAATCCATCACCTATCATAAATGCCGAAATTTGTTGATTTTCAGAATTATAGTCTTTTATAAGATAATATTCAATTCCGCTGTCTGAATTGTCTAAACCAATAAAAGTTGCAGAATAAGAACATTTTGCTTTTTTTTCACCAATTACATTATACACATTAATTTTATTTAATGTATCCGAATGATTTTGAGCATTGCTTGAAAAAGTAAACAATAAAAACAAAAGTAAAAGTTGATTTCGCATATTTATGTTTTTTTATTACATTACAATCAATTTGTTGGTTTGGATAAATTGTTGATTTTGTCTGAAAGAAATAAAATAAATACCGGATATCAGACTACTAATATCAATAATTTCATAATTGTTACCGGTTGAAATCGTAGTAGAAAATACATTTTTTCCGAATAAGTCATCAATTTGAATTTCAATTGTTTGAGATTGTGAACTAAAAGATGTAAAATCAATTGTCAATTTGTTAGTCGTAGGGTTGGGATAAAATTTAATTCTTTTTTCTGACAAATCGTTTATTTCTGAAAAACTTTTTATTTCCACAAAAAAACTGCAATTTTTTTCATTTCCTGCTTTATCCGTTACAGTCCACACGATATTGTGAATACCAATATCGAGATGCTCACCACTTAATGTCTGAAAGTTGTTGTAATTATTTGTAAAATTAATAACTTCACAATTATCATAAAAATTTATCATATCGAATTCATTGCCTTGTACAATATAAAAATCTTCATTTTCTTGTAATATTATTGTAGTGTCAAGACGACATTGAACAACCGGTTTTACAGTGTCAAAAACAAAAATATCTTCTTCGGCAAACTGACCACCTTCAAAACTTGCATCAATAGCCTGTACACTCCAATAGTAAGTTTTACAGTTTTCAAAAACTCCTTTTACAATGTACGAAACTCTGCCGTATTGTCTAATTCCCTGAATATGACCTCGTTTGGGCATTAGTCGTTTGCCGTTTAACGGATGATAATAAGGAAACGCCTGCGGTGATGCTACGTACATATTGTCGTAAACAGTATCGCCGGAAATTATATGGTCTCGGTTATCTTCGTCGTAAATGTAAATGTTATAATTTAATCCCGGCGATGGCTGATTGTCGTCTGTTCCTTCGTCCCAACTGAAAATTACATCATTCCCAACAATTTCGGTTTGCAGATTTGTTATTACATTTGGTCTTATGTTGGCTATTGGGGTGGTGTTGCGATAGAGTTTGGAAATTTTAATTCCATTTGTGGATGTGCCAGTAATTAAAACATCTAAATCATTATCATTATCATAATCACCATAAACGACGCCACAATTGTTTACAGGATCCAAAACAGAATTTTCTTCTACAAAATTATTATTACCATTATTTGAATACAATTTTGTATTAAATTGAATATTATTACTACCTGTTACACATATGTCTGATAGACCATCATTATTATAATCACCCCATAAAACACAACCATAAGTTACTTGAATTATATTATCTGTATTTATTTCAACAAAATCATCACCTTTGATATTTTGGTATATTTTTGTTATTCTAAGCCAGTCATTATCATCTCCAGAAATTAAAATATCTAAAAATCCATCATTATTATAATCACCCCATTCAACACTACCATACATTACATCTGAAAAGTTAAATTGTGTTTGTTCGATAAAAACAGTATCACCTTGACTTTTGAATACTCTTGTCTCTTTTGAATCTAAAACCCATCCGGTAATAACAAAATCTAAATAACCATCATTATTATAATCACCCCAATCAATATTTCCATCTTTACCTTTTGATATTGATAAAAAAAGGTTAAAAGAATCTTTATTCATGTTAGAATAGACATTAGCTTTAACATATCCTTGTTTTGTAATACCACATTGCAATAAATCACTTTTTCCGTCTGTGTTATAATCACCCCATTTCATTTCTCCGGTACATGTTCTAATAAAATTTTCATTTTCAATCCATGAAAATGCAGAATCACAATTATTTTTTAAAACTTCACTATAAACATCAAATATGTCATTTTCTAGATGAAATCCAGATATTGCCATATCTAAATAATTATCATTATTATAATCTCCCCAGTCTAAACTACCGTCTTCAATCCCAACAAAAGAGTAATCCAACTCCACAAAATGATTATTTCCATTGTTTTCATAAATTATAAAATAATAATGAACAACAGATTCTACAAACTTTCTACCGGTTATTACAAAATCCATTAACCCATCATTATTATAATCACCCCAATCAACATCACCATCTGACATTTCTTGTATTTCCACCTCAGTAACTTCCTCAAAAATCTGAGAATTAGAAATATTAGAGTACAGCAAGACAAAAACCAGAGTAAAAATAAAAGTCTTCATTGTGGTAAATTTTGAGATTATAAACATAAGACCAAAGATAAAGAAAAAGGTTCGGTTTTAAAATGATTGAATAACTGAATGATTGAATAACAGAATAATAGAATAATAAAATAATAGAATAACAGAATAACAGAATGATTGAATAATAGAATACCTGAATAACAGAATGATTGAATAATAGAATACCTGAATAACAGAATGATTGAATAATAGAATACCTGAATAATAGAATAACAGAATGATTGAATAATAGAATACCTGAATAATAGAATGCCTGAACAAAACGAAGCAATCTCACAAACTTGCGAGTAATTACTAATTATCACATTAGAAAGGGGTTTGGAAGAGAGATAAATAAGAATTATAAAGTTTATCGTGTTGTTGAGTAATCGAGTGGTTGTATCTATTGTTCGTTAGTTTTGAAGTTTTATAACGGAATACAAATTTATAATCACCTATGGGGGGGGTAGTAATATATTATGATTTATTTTTAGTAGCATAATTATAATTTAGGCTATAAAACAAAAACAATTTCTTTATAAAAAAAATTCACTCGTCAAAATATTGTTATTAAAAAACAACCAATTTTGTTCTATTCCAGATAACTAGGAGTTTCTAACTGCTGTTTTTTTTGAGATTTTTTTCTAAATACCCTTGACAGCTTTATAAAGAAAAATATGGTAATGAAGTTGTTTCAATTTATCCTTTTTTTTCTACTAAGGTTTTTCATAAAAATAAGGTGAAAACCTTAGCTAATATTTTAAACCTTAGTAGAAAATATAATTAACCCAACCACCAAACCTTATTAAGCTTTCAATATTCAAAAATGGATTTATCAAAAAAACAAACAGACAAGTTTTAATTCGTTAGTTTAGACTCCTCTTATCGTCAGAGTGACAAACCTGAATTCTATAATTATACTTTTAAGCAAAATTATTTTTACTTTGCACGCTCAATGCCGAAGACAGATATGACTGATAAACAACTACTTACAAAACAATAACTATAAACAACAAAAAATGAAAACAAAAACCCTTTTTTTTATATTAATAACATTCTTATTCATTCATTGCAAAAATGAAAAAACACAAAAAAACGCTGATATTGAAATAATAAATCAAAACAAATATGCACAAGGTTTTGTAATAGAAAAAAATGAAAATATTACCAAAATATCAGTTGTAAATCCTTGGCAAAACGCTGAAAATGAAGTTTTTAATTATTATTTAATTCCAAAAGAAAATACAGTTCCTGATTCATTAAAAAACGAAAAAATAATTTTCACGCCAATTTCAAAAGTAGTTTGTTTATCAACCACTCATTTAGGATTTCTCGAAGTTTTGGACGAAAGAAACTCAATTTATGGACTTTCAGGCACTTATTACGTTTACGATTCAATAATTCAGCAAAAAATTGATGCCAACGAAATAGCAGAAGTTGGATTTGAACAAAACCTTGATATTGAAAAAATTATTTCAATAAAACCAGATGTTGTTTTTGCCTACGATATAACCGGAACACTAAACCCAAAATACGAACAACTAAACAAACTTGGAATTACAGTAGTTCTTGTGGGCGAATATCTTGAAAACAATCCACTTGGAAAAGCAGAATGGTTAAATTTTTTCGCTGCTTTTTATCAAAAAGACTCAATTGCAAAAGAACATTTCGATTTTGTTGAAAAAGAGTACAATAAAAACACACAATTAGCAGTCGAAGCATCATCATTCCCCGGAGTGCTTATTAACACACCATTTCAGGGAATCTGGTATCTACCTGGAGGAGAATCATATATGTCAAAAATTATAGCTGATGCCGGAGGAAATTATCTTTGGAATAATAAAAAACAAGTAGAAAGTTTTCCGGTTAGTCTTGAAGAAATTTTTAGCAAAAACGAAAAAATAAATATTTTAATAAATCCGGGAGTTCAAAACACAAAAAAAGAAATTTTAGCAACTGAAAATAGATTAAGTGAACTAAATTGTATAAAAAACAATAATATTTTCAACAATAATAACAGAATTGGAAAAAACGGAGGAAATGACATTTGGGAAAGCGGCACAGTTAATCCACATTTAATTTTGAATGATTTAATTCAAATATTTCACCCAGAATTATTCCCAAATACCAAACTTTATTATTATAAAAAAATCGAATGATATTTAAAATTTTCATAATCAATAAATAGTCCAGTATAAAAAGGTAATTTTACCGCAAAGACGCTAAGTCGCAAAGAATTAAATTATTGGAATATAACACATTGCGTCTCTGTGTCTTTGCTGCGAAAAATAAATTTGGAGTTTTTAGACTGAACTCAATAAACCATTTCATTTTAACTTAAGCAACCGGTATCAAAATTAATTTGTCTAAAAAGTAAATATACTTAATTTTGTAGTACAGATTAAAGCACGAATCAAATGCGATACACTATTTTAATAGCAGACGATGAAAAGATTTCCCTTCATTTGCTCGAAAAGTATCTTCTTACTGATGATAAGAATTATGCTATTCATAAGGCATTTGATGGAAAACAAGCATTGGATATTGCAAAAAAACATGCACCTGATTTAATACTTTTAGACTGGAATATGCCTTTACTGAACGGAGAAGAGGTCTTAAAAGAACTAAGACACGATTCTTTAACGAAAAATATTCCTGTAATAATTGTTTCTGCTGCTATTGATGAAGATGAACTACAAAGAGCATTTGATGCTGGAGCTTTAGATTTTATTAGAAAACCAATTAAAAAAATTGAACTAAAAGGACGAATAAACACTGCTCTTAGATTAGGCAAAGCCCTGAAAGAAAACGAATTCCAACGCGACAGAATAGATTCCCACATTGAAGAATTAAACAAACTTTCCTTAATTATTAAAGAAACCGACAATTCTGTAATTTTAATTAATACTAACGGAGAAATTGAATGGGCTAACGAAGGTTTCAAAAGAATGTACGGAATATCACTTGAAGATTTTATAAACAGATATGGCACAAACATGTTAAATTCGTCTTTTAATAAAGAGACAATTAAAAGAAAAATCACTAATGTTTTAGATACCGGAAAATCGACAAGTTACATTTCTCATGTTGAAAATTTTAACACAATAAAAGACAAGTGGATTCAAACTACTCTAACACCAATCTACGAAGGGACAGAAATAGATAAAATTGTTGCAATAGAATCAGACATCACAAAAGCTAAAAAATCTGAGCTTGATTTGATGAAAAAAAACGATGAAATGCATCAATTGACCGAAGAACTTCAAAAAACAAACGAAGAACTGGAAGGACAAAAAAATCTTATTCAAGAAGAACGTCAAAAGACTGATGAATTATTAGAAAGTATATTACCCCACCATATTGCTGCTCAATTAAAATCAATTGGATTTGCCCGTCCAAGAAACTACAAGTTAGCAACAATTATGTTTACTGATTTTAAGGGTTTTACAAAATCCTGCGAGCATCTTTCACCGGACGAAATAGTAAATGCACTACATGGATATTTTATGGTATTTGATGATATTGTTGTCGAACATTTTATCGAAAAAATAAAAACTATTGGAGATGCATATATGTGTGTTGGCGGAATTCCACTTAGAAACAGAAGCAACCCGTTTGATGTTGTTATTGCCGGATTAAAAATTCAGCATTTTATGAACCACCTTGAAGAAATTGACCCCGAAGGGAAATTGCCAAGATGGAAAATCAGAATGGGTATTCACACAGGACCTATTGTTGCAGGAGTTGTAGGCAAAATAAAATTTGCGTATGATGTTTGGGGCGATTCGGTAAATATAGCCAGTAGAATGGAAACCGCTTGTGAAGTTGGCAGAGTTAATATTTCAGACGCTACTTATGAATACATAAAAGATCACTTTGATTGTGAGTATAGAGGCGAAATAGACATGAAAAACAGAGGAGAAATGGCTATGTATTTTGTAAATAGAATCAAGCCGGAATATTCTGAAGATGAATCAGGAACGCTACCTAATGAAACTTTCAAGAAGTTCTTACATAGTTTGTAATATTCAAAACACAACTTGTCCCGAACTTATTTCGGGAGATTTTTTCTTTTTTTAAGCCATAGAATCACAGATTATTACTTTTTGAGCCACAGATTCACAGATTATTACTTTTTAAGCCACAGATTCACAGATTACTGTTTTTTGAGCCACAGATTCACAGATTACTGCTTTTTGAGCCACAGATTCACAGATTACTGCTTTTTGAGCCACAGATTCACAGATTACTGTTTTTTGAGCCACAGATTCACAGATTACTGCTTTTTGAGCCACAGATTCACAGATTACTTCTTTTTGAGCCACAACTAGCCTCCCCGAAATTCGGGGTAAACTGTGAAAACGCTTTGCAAAGTTCACAAATTTTTAATATATATATTGTCAAATAATCAAATTAGTTAGTTATTTTTTCATCAAATATCCTCCAAATCTGGTAATCAAAATTAATAATATCGGAAAAACGGCAACATCATATTGTTGAGGCAATAAAAACCACATTGTTACAGCTAAAATAACATTGACAATACTAAAAATCAGAAAATATTTTTTTATAAATAAATCGTTTTTCTTTTTAAAAAGCATAAAAGCCACAAAAATATGCGTTGGAAAAGCCCAAAGAATATTTAAGTTCCATTTAGTTGGAGAGTGATCTGTACCAAGCCACATAAAGAGCATTATCAGTCCCATTAAGCCCATCAAAAACAGAACTGAAAAATCAACACCTTTAAAGTTTTTTTGTGCTTTAATCTCTATGATAGTTAGCACTAAAATCAAAACAAAAATTAGCCAAAATAAATTAGAAGGATTAAAAAACGGTTTTGGACCAATTTTATAATCACTTTTAATCATGTATTCTCTATTTAAACCTAAATCTATTTCTCCGTTCGGCGTTTTAAGTTTTGCCTGAGAAAAAACAGTATCAATAAAATCGGGCAAAAACATGGCAGAATAATAATCGAGTTTTTTATCAGCCGGAAGTCCAAGTAATAAATTTGTACCAAATCTAATCCATGGTTTTGCTTGCAAGTATGGTTTTATTGATTCTCTATAAGTTAAATCAACTTTCAAATTAGGATAAACCAAACTATCACCATAGGTATTTTCCAAAACGCCTCTAACTCTAGTTGCGCAATTGTCCATAAAAAAATCGTACAAATAATATCTGTTCTCGGGTTGACTTTTCCAGGTAAGGAAATTAACTAATCTTTGTTTTTGTTCAAAAGTTAAATTAAGTTCCATTTTCCAAACATCTCTTCCATCGCTTGAATATTCATCTAAAAAAGCACGTTTCCCTTCCAAAGCAAGCATATAATTTAATTTTCCGCGAACAAAATTCATGTAGAAATCAGGATCACTAAAATTGAATGTCCCATAGTGATATATATAACTAAGATGAATACTATCATCAACAACCCAAAAAGCAGTATGCCCAAAAGCTTGATAAAGTTCATCTCCGGGAGAGCAAGTAAGAATGTATATTTTAGCACTATCAGTAATTTTTTGAGAAAACAAATTACTAAAAATTAACATAGCCAAAAAAAACACCGCAACTTTTTTCATCTTATTTTTTTTGGCAAATATAAAAAAATGCCCTAATCTGGGCAAATTTTAATCCAAAAGACCATTCAATTTCATAACATTAACAATGTCATCTACAGATAAGAAACTGTTTGGCATAATATTTCTCGGAACAGGTTTTCCTGTTGCCTCTGAAACCATAAATCTCTTACAAGATTTATATTTATCGGGTCCGGCATTACAAAAAAGCTGCCTGTAGACTTCTTCTGATTGAGGAGTGGCAGAAGAACCTCCTTGAAAGATAGGACATTTTGTAAATTTTGGACAAGTATTATCTTCTGACATATATAATATTTTTCTTTAAAAATAAAAAATATTTTAAGATAATTTTAATCTTTTCCATCAATATCATCTTCGTGATGTTCTTCAACATCATCTTTCACATCACTTAAATCAAAGTTACTAAGAGTGTTACGCATCCTGGTATCGGCTTGAGTATTCATAATATTTTCGTACTCATTAATTGAAATTTTTCCATCAATGAATGCTGCCGCAATAGCTTTTTTTAACTTTTCCTCTGCTCTAATTAAATCAGCCTTTGCTTTTTGTGCATCTGACCTTGCTCGTTCGCTTCTAAGTTCAGCATGAACATCTTTTCCAATAGTCACATCCGAAACGTCAATTGAAAGAATTTCAAAGGCTGTATTAGTATCTAAAAACTTTTTCTCTACCCGTTCAGCGAGTTCAAAAGGATTTTCCAATACCCGAAAATGAGATTCGGCCATACCAATTTCGGTTGCCAAACTTTCGTTTATTCTCGCAATAATTGTAGCTTCTTCAGGGTTTCCAATTATAAATTTCAATTTAGCTCTAAGAGTAACTTTAAGCTTCATTGATATTTCAACACCGTCTCGGGCAACACCTCTAACCTTGTCCCCTTCAATTACTCTTGGAATAATAGCTTTCTCAATTATTTCAAAAACTTTGTATCCGGCTAAATCTAAATCGGCAATATTATCAAAATCAAAATCTTTCAAATCAGCTTTTTTAGCAGCGATATAAGCTTCTAAAGTTTTATCCAGATTACCGCCTGCAAGAAAATGTTCTGCCAAATCTTTAAAATGTACAGTAAAACCTGAGTTTTTAGCCGTAATCTTAGCCTTTACAATTCTTACAATATCAACTCCTGAATGATAATATTGAGATAATTCTTCAAAATTAGTAGAAATATCAGCACTTTGCACCAATATCATCGCTTGAATTATTTTATCAATATCTATCTTTGCCAAATACGCTTTGGCAAGTTGATCAACCGTAACATCAACAGAAGCATTTATTGCTTCTATTTCGCCTTGTACTACTTTGTCAATATCAACATTTGCCAAATAAAAATCTTCTAATTGACGAACTTTAATATAAACGCCGGCTTTTCTTGAAACTATAAGGTTGTGAACAATTTTATCCGGTGGAATTTTTTGAAAATACATATTCAAAAACGCTCTTATCCCTACCCTCACACCGGCAGTCCAAGCTTTGAACCAAAGACCAACAGGAAATACATTTTTAAAGAAAAAGAAACTGAACGCAACCACAATGATAACAATAACAACAATAACAATTGCAGCAACGGGATCAATTTTATCATCTAAACTACTGTTGTCTTCTGCGTCTGCCACAGAATATTCATTCCCATTTTGAGTAATTTCTGTATTATTCCCCTGATTATCAGGATTATCATTTGAAACAGAACATGCTGTTATCGAAACAAATAACACAAAAAGTAAAGCTATTATCTTAAAATTCTTCATATCTAAAAGTTAAAGTCAAATTAACTTTACAAAAGTACAATTAATATTTTTTGTAACAAATTTATTTTAAACAAGTTATCAACAATAACAATATTTTTAACTCAAAATTACCAATAAATAAATGATTTTAAAATTCTTAATTAATAACACTAGAAAGTGGTACTTGTTTACCGTCTTTTATAGCTATTATAAAGCAATCTGTAAAACCTAAATTTATAATATTCTGACGAATTACTTTTGCGTCAGTATATGAAGACGTACTTCCTGCAGAATATACAACTAAACCATTATTTACGTGAGTAGAAATAGCATAACTACTCTTAATTTTGCCAAATTTTTCCGCCACTAATTTATCTGTTAAATAGTCGGAGTACGCACCAAGCTGAACTTTAAAAGTAACCTGATTTGTGGATTTTACGTTTTGCTCAATTTGTTTAGCTGTTTGAATGTTTGTCTTTTTTCCGTCATTGTACGCAACAACAAATGCATCATCAAAACCTTTTTGTTTTACAGAAGGAAGCTTAGCCGCAGCATCATCATAATGATAATATGGACCAACGTAATATTGAATTCTTCCATCAGATAAATTATTACTATAAATTTGACTCATGTTTTTCAGTTGAGAGGAAGTTTTTTTAGTTGCAAAAGTTCCAATTTGAATTACATAAATCAAATATTTTGTGGAAGTAATTTCAATAGAATTAACATAGGTTCCACCTACATTTGTGTTTGTATTGTTGTTATTATTTGTATTTGTGTTATTATTATTTGAATTATTATTAGAAACAATTGGATTACCGTAATACTTAGCACCAGTTCTTTTCCCGTTTTCATAAGTAACTATATATGCATCTTTATAACCTTGATTTTTAATTTCTTCTAAAATTATTCCTGCTTGTTGTTTATCGGAATAATCACCTACAAGAAACCTTTTAACGTCAGTTCCTGTCATTGTTTCATAATAAATAGGCTCATAATTTCTTAGCTCGTTAACAGGCAACAAGTATTTAGACGCTCCAACCTGAACTCTGTATATCGTTCCACTTGATGTAGAAGCCCTTTGAGGATTTGGGTAAGCATAAGAATAAGACCACAAACCTGAGATTTGGTTAACAACAGTGGTATTGTTGTTGTTTTTTGCAGTATTATTGTTATTGGTGTTGTTGTTATTTTTTGCAGTATTATTGTTGTTGCTCGTATTATTATTATTTTGATTATTGTTATTCGTATTATTATTGTTTTTATTTCCATTGTTGTTAGCAACATTAGTATTTTCACCTTCAACCTTTTGAACCTCATGTAACACAAAAACTAAATTAGTATCAACACCAAACTGAATATTTAAGCCATTTTCCTGATATTTTAAGGCTGTCAACATTTGATCGTTAGCAAATTCATAAGTAAGATATTTTTCATCAGCAGCTTTTTCATTAGCTAATTTAAAAAACCTATCAGAATCCTTATAAAATTTTTCAGCTAATTCTTCATAATGTTTTATCTTCAAATAGTCACTTGTAGTAGTATCTCTTGGTGCGTAATCATAATAATGATTTTTTCTGCATGAATAAAAATTTCTATTTGCGTTAATATATTTCTTTATGGCATCAATTTTATAAATTGTTTGTTCCTGAGCAACATTACGTTTTTCAGAAATTAGAGTTCTTTTGGCCATAAAGTCATCTTCTTTATCAATTTTTTTATCATAATCAGCCAACTTCGAATCTAAACTTTTAGCTTTGTTCATAGCAATAAACCCATTCTTTCCAAGTGTAAAAAACTGAATTAAATTATTTTCTTCGGATTGGCTATAAGATAATATTTCATCAATTTTATCATTCTTTGTTGAAAATAAAAATCTATCATTAGCCGGATCATATTTTATATCCTCAGGTTTTTGATTATTAGTGGTATCCACTACTTGGGTATTTAAAAACTTTTCGTTAAGTTGTTTAATAATTTCCGTGTCATTATTTGCAACAGCAAATTTATATTCCATAAAAAGAAGAGCTTGATTTTCAAAATAATAAGCATCACCCCAATAAATTGCTCTATCCACATCATTGCTGGCGTTCATTGATTTTGCAATAACAAACGAATCCAGATAAGCATCTTGTTTTTTATTTAGAATTTTGTATAATTCCTTATGAGTAGACTGTTTAATAAACTGAAGATTAGAAGTATAAACCCCTTTTATTGTTTGATTTGCTTGAAAAGTATAATTTAAAGCTTTCAATTTATTTTTAGCAGCTTTATTTCGGTATTTGTCTTCTTTTTTCTTAAATTTATTTATTTTACTTTGTGCAACAGGCAATTGCTGCATTCTAAGATACTTATCAGCTTCGGAATAATACTTATCACTTTTTTCAAAATATTTCCTACTACTCTCATGAATTTCGTATGCACTATTTAATTTTTGAATGTCACCACCGGTAAAAATAGTTTTATAATAACCCTTGTTTTTTAAAAATAATTCCTGTGGCTGAGCGCTTGCATTGTAAATCAACATACTTGTTGAAAAAAATATCAGTAATACGCGTAAAATCTTTTTCATTATTGTATTTTTTTTAATCGGTGTAAATGTTAATAATTTTATTTAGACAAAAATAAAAAAATAATTAGTTTTGCATTAAATTACTTATAACTTTTTTCTACAAAATTAACAAAACTTAGAACATGGCAAAGAAAGATAACACAGAAGACATTAAAAATGAAAAGCTTAAAGCTTTGCAAATGACAATGTCGAAAATTGAGAAAGAACACGGCAAAGGATCAATAATGCGAATGGGAGATACTGTATACGAACAAATCCCCGCTATTTCATCAAGTTCAATTGGAATAGACTATGCAATGGGAGTTGGAGGTTTTCCAAGAGGCAGAGTAATCGAAATTTTCGGTCCTGAATCTTCGGGTAAAACAACCCTTGCTATTCACGCAATAGCAGAGGCTCAAAAAGAAGGTGGAATTGCAGCTATTGTAGATGCGGAGCACGCTTTCGACCGTTTTTATGCCGAAAAACTTGGCGTTGATGTTGAAAATTTACTCATTTCACAACCCGATAATGGTGAACAAGCATTAGAAATAGTTGATCAATTAATCCGTTCAGGTGCTATTGATATTATCGTAATCGACTCCGTTGCTGCCTTAACTCCAAAAGCTGAAATAGAAGGCGATATGGGTGACTCCAGAATGGGGCTTCAAGCAAGACTTATGTCTCAGGCTCTTAGAAAATTAACTGCAATAATCGGGAGAACGAACACTTGTGTTATTTTCATTAACCAATTACGCGAAAAAATTGGGGTTCTTTTTGGTAACCCGGAAACCACAACCGGTGGAAATGCTCTTAAATTTTATGCTTCTGTAAGAGTTGATGTTCGCAGAATCGGACAAATAAAAAACGGCGAAGAAGTAATAGGAAACAGAACTCGCGTAAAAATTGTAAAAAACAAAGTATCGCCTCCTTTCAGAAAAGCCGAATTTGATTTAATGTACGGCGAAGGAATATCTAAATATGGTGAAGTTCTTGACCTTGCTGCTGAATACAATATTATTAAAAAAAGTGGCTCATGGTTTAGCTATAAAGATGCTAAATTAGGACAAGGAAGAGAAAATGTAAAACAAGTAATAACTGATAATCCTGAACTTTTTGAAGAACTTAAAAAGCTAGTTTTAGATGTTATGAACAACAAAACTCCGGTAGAAGAAACTGTAAACACAACAGATGACGAATAATATTTTAGCTATAGAATCATCTTGTGACGACACTTCGGCTGCCATAATATCTAACGGACTTTTATTGTCCAATGTTATGGCAAATCAGACTGTACACGAACAATACGGAGGTGTTGTTCCTGAACTTGCATCAAGATCACACCAACAGAATATTGTTCCTGTTGTGCAAGCAGCCATCAAAAATGCCGGATTAGAACCAAAAGATATTTCAGCAATAGCATTTACAAGAGGCCCCGGATTATTGGGGTCTCTTTTAGTCGGTACTTCTTTTACAAAAGGATTTTCTATTGCACGTAATATTCCAATAATAGAAGTAAATCATCTTCAAGGTCACATTCTTTCTCCTTTTATTAAAGAAAAAAAAAGTGATATTGTTCCTTCGTTTCCATTCCTGACAATGACAGTTTCGGGTGGACATACACAAATAGTAATTGTTCGTGATTATTTTAAAATGGAAATAATTGGTTCTACTATTGATGATGCAGCCGGAGAAGCTTTTGATAAATGTGCAAAAGTTATGGGTTTAGGCTATCCGGGAGGTCCAATAATTGACAATTTAGCAAAAGAAGGAAATCCTGAAGCATTCGTATTACCTAAACCAAAAATTCAAGGCTTAAATTTTAGTTTTAGCGGACTAAAAACAGCTTTTTTGTATCTATTAAAAGACGAAATTAAAAAAAATAAAAATTTCATAGAAGAAGACAAAGCAGATTTAGCGGCGTCTCTTCAAAAAACCATTGTTGATATTTTGATTGGCAAACTAAGAAAAGCCAGCCGCGAAACCGGAATATCCGAAATTGCTATTGGAGGAGGAGTTGCTGCAAACTCAGAATTACGTGAAAAATTAACCGAAGTAGCAAAAAAAGAAAAATGGGATTTGTTTTTACCCCAAAAAAAATTCACCACCGATAATGCTGCAATGATTGGTATTGTTGGATATTTTAAATATTTACAAAACGATTTTGCAAGTATTGACATTACACCTGCCGCTAGATTAAATTTTTAATTCTGATAAAATAAAACTAATACATATTTCCAAGTATTATAAATCAAAAAAAATCCCTGATATTTAATCAGGGATTTTTTAGTTATTATTAAATCATGTTATCTAAGCAGTGTAACGCTGCCAACAAACGTTTTTTGAAGTCCGTTTAAGAATGTTACAGAAGCTTTATATACATATACATCTTGTGGTGCTAAATTACCCTTAATGTATCCATCCCAGCCTTTTTCAACATCATCACTTTCGTATAATATTTCTCCCCAACGATTGAAAATCTGAAGTTTGTATTCCAAAATTCCTTTTCTAACCTGAGGAATAAATACCTGATTCATGTGTTCCATACCAAGACCAACATATCCACCATTAGGACCAGCAGGGTCAGGAACAAAAGCAGTTGGGAAAATCAAGTCGCCGGAACCAATAACATTTATTAGAACATCTAATGCGCCTTCTGCGGTACAACCTTTGTCTGTCCAAGCAATTAAGGAGATTTGATATTCACCTTCTTCGGTGTAGAAATATATTGGCTCAAATTCTGTTGAAACAGCACTACTATCAGCTATTCCAAAATTCCATAAATACCTGCTGGCATATTGCGTACTATTATAACAATGAACAGGTTGAGTTGGAGCCATCACAGACTTAGGATCAACATCAAAATCAATAATTGGTCTTGGGTAAACAACAATCGTATCAGTTCTTACCGGAATTAAATTCCAATCAGATCCTTCACCAGATGCTTCAAGATATACCCAATACGTACCAGGATCAGAAATATCAATAAAAGGATCCCTCGAATAATATGTTGCTATAGTATCGTGAGTAGGAATTTCAACCATTGTCCACAGATATTCTGATTCACCAGGTGTAACGAAATTAACACTACCATATAGTTGGAATGGCTTATAAGTTGCACAAATCTCTAAGCTATTATCCCCAACCGAAAGCGGTTCAGGAGCAACAACCGTGATATCCTGAGTATAAGTATCATAACAATTGTAAGAGTTTGTAACATTTAAAGTTATAGTATAAACACCCCAAGTATCATAATAATGTGAATAATTGGTAATATATGAATAATCAGTAGGTCCACCTCCACCATCACCATAATCCCAAACATAAGAGTATGCATTTAGTGTAGAAATATTCTCGATGCTTATATTAGAATTCGGGAATGTAGTGACTAAAGGAGTTGGCACAAACTCTGCGTTAGGCACAGGCCATACAGTAAATTGTTTCATTGCAGTATCTCTACAAACCAGACTTCCGCTAACCAAAACCTCAGCAACCAGATAAACATTATATACAGTATCGTACATATCTGAATTATTATAGAAAGTACGTTCTGGAATAGAATCATATGGCAACGGTAAAGTTTGGTTATTCGGGAAAATCCATCTATACCTAGTTCCAGCAACTGTATCATCAGTAGGAGTTATATTAACAAAAGCTAAATCAAGAGGAGAACAACCTTCGTATAAATCCGGATCCGGAACAAAATCAGGAGTTGGAATATAATGATAAGTTACATGCAAGGTATCAGAAGCTTTACATTGACCTGTACCGGCAGCAGGATAATTATTTCGTGTAACTGTCCAAACTACAGTATTTTCTCCCGGAGAAATATTTAGATAATCTGTATTTTGAGAAGCAGCATCAGACATATATCCCCCTCCGTCATAAATATTCCAAGTACCAGTCCAATCAGTAGTCCAAGGTGTATTTATTGGTCCGGTTGCACTCAATGAAGTATTATTATCACACAAATGTTGATCAGCACCTGCATAAACATCAAACATATAGTTTATCACAGACACAGTGTCCCAAGCAGCAAAGCCATTTTTAATAACATTCCATTGCAAAATATTTATACCCGGATCTAAGTTGTAAACAATTGTATTAGGAATAGTTGGATCCTGGAAGTTACAAGAGCCAGAATATATAGACCAGTATGTAATAGCATTTGCAACATCAACAGCGTGCATTTGAGCAGTATCAATACAAATAATTTGATTAGGACCTGCATCAGGAACAATTCCATTGTATGTTATCACAACAGCATCAGAAGCAGAACAGCCAGTAACAGGGTTATAAACATTCCACACAAAAGTATTTTGTCCATATTGAAGCCCGTCTACAAAAGTTCCATTGTCATGAATATCAAAAAATGTACCTGTACCTCCGGAAACTGTCCATGTGCCAACTGTTCCGGCAATAACCTGAGCATTAAGAGTAGCATTAGGCACACTTACCTCATCGTCCGGTCCTGCTGAAACAGAGAACTCATTATTTGTAATCTGAACTTCATCGTAATCAGAACATCCGTTTGCAGTAACATTCCATCTGAAAGTATTTACACCTGTATTTAAACCATAAACAGCAGTATTAAACAGAGTAGGATTAGCAAAAGAGCCACCTCCTCCACTTACAGACCAATAACCAGTTCCATTTGTTCCAGGAGGATCAGCAGCCAGATTTGTGTAATCGTAACAGATACTTTGGTCACTACCCGCAGTTTGAGTAATACTATTATTGTAAATTGTAATATCATCGTAAGCCACACACTGACCATTTGTAACAGTCCAACGGAATGTGTTTTGACCATGTCCGATATTCCTAACCACAGTATTATTAACTGCAGGTTGAACAATTGTACCACTACCACCCGTTAATGACCACACACCTGAACCAAATGCAGGAATTGTTGCATTTAAGTATGTAGAATCAGCACAAATTACCTGATCACCACCGCCAATTGCATCAGGAAGTCCATTTGTGATAATAACATCATCAGAAGCAGAACAACCATTTTTAGTTACAGTCCATGTAAATGTATTACTTAATGGATTTAATCCGTTTACACGAGTTGTATAGTAAGTTGGATTTTCAAAAGAACCATTTCCACCACCAACAGTCCAGAAACCCGAACCACCAGCACCAGGATTAGTTCCTGATAATATAGTTGTTGTATCACAAACAATTCTGTCGTTTCCGGCAGTAACTGTAAAGAAATTATTTTGAACAACTACATTAGCGTCATCAGAACAGCTTCCATTTGTAACAGTCCATAAAAGGCTATTAGAACCGTAAGCTACGTCTGTAACAGTAGAATTAAATGAAGTAGAATTTATTATTGTAACAGAACCACTAGACAAAGTCCAGTATCCGTTACCCGGAGCAGGATCATTACCAATAATAGAAGCAATTTCATTTGTGCTACAAACAATCACAGGACTATTTGCATCAGCAGTAATAGTTTGATTATTGATTATAACATCAGCAGAATTTTCACAAGAACCTTTTACAATAGTCCATGTTGCGGTATTAGTACCTCCACCAATATCATAAGCACGAGTAGCAGAAGCTAACGAATTATCAAAATATCCACCACCACCGGCAGAGAAACTCCAATATCCATGAGCACCAGCATCAGGAGGATTACCAATTACCCAAATTTCATTTTCACAAATTGGATTTGTTCCTGCCATATTTGCAGTTACAGGATATAGATTGTTCAACAATGTTTGATCATCTGAAGCAACACAACTTCCGCTAGTAACAGTCCATCTGAAAGTATTCGCACCAACACTCAATCCTGTTACAGTAGTAATATTACTACTGGCATTTGCTATAATACCTGTGCCCGAGACTTTTGTCCAAACACCTGTTCCTTCGAGAGGATTATTAGCGGATAAAGTTCCATCAGGTCCACAGAATTCAATAGTATCAATTGAAACAATAGCATCAACAGAACCATTTTCTATGAAAGTAGTATCAGATTTAGTACAACTTCCTTTTTTGATAGTCCAAACAAAAGTAGAATTAGGACTAAGTTCGGTAACAACTGTATTAGGACTTGCAGAATTATTTATAACTCCATTACCGGCAATTAAAGTCCAGTATCCTGTTTCCCCATCAGGAGGTAAATTAGCACACAGAGTAGTAAAATCATCGCAAACACCTATTGTATCATTACAAACATTAGCATCAGTAGGCTCATTATTTGTAACTTTTATTTCATCGTACGCAGAGCAAACTCCTTCGGTAATTACCCATTTGAAAGTATTAACACCAGGAGCAAGTCCAACAACTCCGGTTTCGTTACTCAAGGAATTTTGAATTGTTCCTGAACCGCCAGCAAGAAGCCATTTTCCTGTTCCAAAAGTAGGAACATTAGCTTTTAGATAAACACTATCAGTACAAACTTCCTGATCTTCACCGGCATAAACATTGATTTTATTATTTACAACGATAACAGTATCAGAATTAACACAATTACCACGAGTAATTCTCCATTCAAAAGCATTACTTCCGTAGCTTAATCCGCTAACAGCTGTCCAATATCTGGTATCATTATTTATTAATCCGGCACCACTTATTTGACTCCATAAACCTTCTTCATCAAGATCAGGAGTACTACCAATAAGAAGAGCATTTCCATCGCAAGAAATTTGGTCTCCACCCGCATCAGCAACTGTTGGAGTATTATTTGTAATAATAACCTCATCTGTAGCCGAACAAATACCTTCATAAACAGTCCATCTATAAGTATTTGGTCCCATTCCAAGGTCACGAACTATAGTATTATTCACTGTTGCATTTTCAAAGTTTCCATAAGCACTAACTTTTGTCCACATTCCGTATCCTCCACTTGGATTAGAAGCCTGAAGTTTGAATGTATCAGTACAGATTTCCATATCTAATCCGGCAAAAGAAGTAGTAGAACTATTAGTAACCTGAATGGTATCAGAAGTAGAACACCCGGTAGCTATATCAGTAACAATCCAAGCAAACTTATTAGGACCACCACCTAAATTATGAACGACTGTAGAGTTAGACAAAGAATTATCGAAATAAATACTAGCAGGACCAGAAACTTTCTCCCAATGCCCGGTACCATAAGTTGGATTATTTGCAGTAATTGTAGTATAATCATAACATATTTCTTTATCAGGAGCAGTAACAGCCTGACTAGGAGTTATATTATTGATACTTACCTCACTATAACTTGAACAAGCAGAAGAAACTACAGTCCATCTTAAGATGTTTTCACCTCTTGCAAGATTAGTCACCCAAGTATTATAAGCAGTAGATTCAACTATAATACCGTATCCACCGGTCACTGTCCAATAACCTGTTTCACCAGTTTGAGGAGGAATAGCATTCAATTCGTACTCAGTATCACAAAGAGCGTTGTCGCCTGATCCTGCATCAGCAAAAACTTCATTATTATTTATAATAACTTCGTCAGAACCTGAACAACTACCTCTTGTTACAGTCCATTTAAAGACATTTGCACCTTGACCAATTGAAGTAACCAAAGTAACATTGGCA
>JAFGVU010000260.1 GCA_016937855.1 Bacteroidales bacterium
CCGCCAGGTACCTCAAGTAAAACACCGAATAGTATTCGGTGTTTTTTTTTTGTATGTTTTGCAGACCGTTTTTTTGTTTTTTTTTGTATGTTTTGCCATGTTTAGAACTTATTTAGATTTATGTATTATGTTTTTTAAGCTAAGATTATTAAATTTGCAGCATTAAAAATAAAATCAAATTAAGAATATTAAAAATGGAAACTAAAAACAAAGGTTTTAACACCAAACTCATTCATGCCGGCGATTACGATGACGTATTAGGCAGTGCTGTACCACCAATTTACCAAACATCGACATTTAGATTTAAAAACGCAAAACACGGTGCTGATTGCTTTGCCGGAAGAGATCCCGGTTATATTTATACTCGTATTGGTAATCCAACAATAAATTCTTTTGAGGAAAAACTTGCACAATTAGAAAATGGGTATAGAGGCATTGCATTATCTAGTGGAATGGCTGCTGTAACAACAGTTTACATGGCCTTGCTCGATAAAGATGCACACATGATTAGCTCAGATGCCGTTTATGGTCCAAGTCGTGCTGTTTTGGAAAGAGATTTTTCTCGTTTTGGTGTAGAGTGTTCTTTTGTTGATACTTCGGACTTGTCACTGATCGAAAAAGCAATTCGACCAAATACAAAATTATTATATATTGAAACGCCAACTAATCCAACAATAACTTTGACAGATATCAAAGCCGCGTCGGAGATTGCACATAAACACAACATTTTGGTATGTGTTGATAATACATTTAGTTCTCCATATTTGCAAAAACCTTTGGACTTAGGTGCAGATATAGCTTTACATTCAATCACAAAATTCATTAACGGACATGCCGATATTGTTGGTGGAGCTTTAGTTGCAAAAGAACCAGACGTGTATAAAAAACTTCGCCAAACAATGGTTTACATGGGTGGAAACATGGATCCGCATCAGGCATATCTAGTTAACAGAGGATTAAAAACTCTTGCTATAAGAATGGATCGTTCTCAGGAAAATGCTCAAAAAGTTGCTGAGTTTATTGAGAATCATCCTAAAGTGGAGTGGGTAAAATATCCTGGATTGAAATCACATCCACAATACGAACTTGCTCAAAAACAAATGTCTGGACCCGGTGCCATGATTAGTTTTGAACTAAAAGGTGGTTTTAAAGCTGGCGAAACAATGATGGATAATGTACATCTAGCAATGCTTGCTGTTTCTCTTGGTGGTGTCGAAACTTTGATTCAGCATCCAGCTTCTATGACTCATGCAGGTCTTTCACCAGAAGCACGCGATGCGGCCGGAATTGGCGAAGGTCTTGTGCGCCTTTCTGTTGGTATTGAAGACTATCAGGATATTATAGCTGATTTAGAGCACGCTCTGGAATTAGTTTAACGTTTTATACATTTTGTTAATCCGAAGACATTATTTGCTTGCAAAGGCAGTATAGTGGCTTCGGATTTTGTTTAATAACATGAGTTCGATGTAAGTTGATTTGAATCTACCATAAGTTAACCATCGCTATTTTGCAAGGAGTATTTCAAAGTTTTATTATCTTTGCACAAATTTGAAAAAATGTCAAAAAGGAAAAATAAATTGCTGAAATGGTTTGGAAAAAAATTCCAAATTATTGTTTATCACGGCAAAAGTTATGACGTTTTGCGAAAAATGCGTTTTAACCGTTTTGGTTTAATGATGGTGTTTGTCGGAATTTTTGTAATAATGTTTGCAGGTTTATCGGCGATTGTAGTATATACTCCTGTAAAACAATTAATTCCGGGATATCCTGATAAAGAAACAAGAAGATTGATTTACGAAAACGCTATCAGAACAGACAGCTTGGTTTTGGAACTCGAAAAACGTGATGTCTATTTGCAAATGTTACGCGATGCATTGTTTAACGATGTTCCTATAGATGAAGATTATGTTGTCCCGGTCGAAAATCTTACCGAGGAACAAATTAAGGAGTTTAATAATCCGAGTTATGAACGACAAACTATAGAGGATAAAACCACATACTACGTTGATAAATCAGAGGTTTTGCCAGATTTATTTCCACCAATTAAAGGGATGGTTGTTTCCTCATACAATAAATCAGAAGGACATTACGGTACCGATATTGCCTCAGCAGGAGAGACAATGATTAGAGCAACTTTACGTGGAGTTGTGCTTTTGTCCGATTATACTGTCGAAACAGGATATACTATTATTATTCAACATAAATATGATCTCGTTTCGGTATATAAACACAATAAATCATCATTTGTGCGTGCCGGACAGTTTGTCGAAACAGGCGAAAATATTTGCGTCTATGGCGATTCTGGGGAAAATTCCAGTGGCGAACATTTGCATTTTGAATTATGGAGAAATGGAGTATCTTTAAACCCTGAAGATTATATTGTATTTGAGTGAAAAAGAAAAAAAACATAGCAATTTTAGGTTCCACCGGATCGATTGGAACTCAAACTCTTCAAATAGTTGAAGATTATCCCGAGCTTTTTCAAGTCGAAATTTTGGTCGCTAATCAAAATATCGACTTGTTGGTGCAACAAGCAATAAAATTTGAGCCTAACATCGTTGTTATTGGCGATGAATCAAAGTACTCAGAGCTATCCGAAGCTTTAAAAAAATATCATATTAAAGTATTTGCCGGGTCTAAATCAATTGAGCAGGTTGTTCAAATGGATTGTGTGGATGTTGTTGTGGCTGCAATGGTTGGGTTTAGCGGATTATTGCCAACAATTAATGCGATAGAGGCACATAAAAGAGTTGCTTTGGCAAACAAAGAAACGCTCGTCGTTGGCGGACATTTAATAACTCAAGCTTTGCAGAAATCACGCGCCGAAATAATTCCCGTTGACTCTGAGCACTCTGCAATTTTTCAGTGCCTCGTCGGAGAAAATCCTAATACCATTGATAAGTTAATTCTCACTGCCTCGGGAGGTCCTTTTAGAGGGAAAGATATTGAATTCTTGCATAATGTTACCCCACAACAAGCCCTAAAACATCCAAACTGGGTGATGGGAAACAAAGTAACAATCGACTCGGCAAGTCTTATGAATAAGGGGTTGGAGGTTATCGAAGCCCATTGGTTATTCGGAATACCTGCCAACAAAATAGAAGTGATTGTTCATCCTCAATCTGTTATTCACTCTATGGTAGAGTTTGTCGATGGATCCCTAAAAGCACAGCTAGGCGAACCAAATATGAGAGTGCCTATTCAGTATGCACTAGATTTTCCAAATAGAAGTTTTTCAACGAAAAATCGTTTCTCGTTTGCCGAAAATCCTTATCTAAGCTTTGAAAAACCTGATACCGATGTTTTTAGAAATCTTAGAATTGCATACGATTGTTTAAAATTGGAAGGTAATGCTCCTTGTATTATGAATGCCGCAAATGAAATAGCTGTCGAGTTGTTTTTAAATAATCGTATAAGTTTTACTGGCATTTCAGATCTTATAGAGGAGGCATTGCAAATCGTTGATTTTGTTAAAAATCCTAGCTTGGATGATTGCCTCCAGACCGATAATATTACAAGAATTAAATCTTTAGAAATATCAAAAAAAATAAATAAATGACAGGACTTATTATGGCCGGACAATTAATTCTGGCACTATCACTATTAGTACTAATACACGAGTTCGGACATTATATCACTGCAAGAATGTTCGGAATTAGAGTTACTAAGTTCTTTATTTTCTTCGATCCTTGGTTTAAAATCTGGAGCAAGAAAATTGGCGATACAGAATTTGGAATAGGTTGGCTGCCTTTGGGTGGTTATGTGAAAATAGCTGGTATGATAGACGAATCGCTCGACACAAAACAGCTTAAAGAAGAACCAAAAGAATGGGAATTTAGGTCAAAACCAGCTTGGCAACGACTTATTGTTATGATTGGCGGGGTTGTTATGAATGTTATTGCTGCTGTTGTAATACTAACTATGTCACATCTTGTTTTTACAAAATCGTATTTGCCGGTTGAGAATGTTCAGGAAGGAATATATGCTTATCCTTATGCAAGATACTTAGGCTTTGAGTCGGGTGATAAAGTGATTGCAATCGACGGAAAACCAACTGTTAGATACGAGGATGTTTTCTCAACAAAACTTTATTTTGCAGAATTAATAACTGTTGACAGAAATGGTGAAAAAATTGACCTTGAAATGACAGATACACTCTACTCATTTCTTAAAAATGGAGGAGATTTTATCGCTCTTGAGAACTTTGCATTTACAGTCGATAGCCTTGTTGAAGGAATGGCTGCCGACAATGCAGGAATGAAAAAGGGATCAAAAATATTGTCAATCGAAAATCAGCCGGTTAAAAGCTTTGGGAAACTACGCGAAATATTATCGCTAAATAAAGGAAAAGAATTAAAATTTGTTGTTGACTCTAAACTGTCTGTCGATACACTTTTTATTCAAGTCGATAGCTTGGGTAAAATCGGAATTTATCCTTCATTACCAAGTTTTGAATTTAAAAATTATAGTTTTTTAACAGCCATGAAATATGGTTGGGCAGATGCGTTTGAATCGTTACATGCTAATATTAAAGGCTTTGGACTGATTTTTAGTGGTAAAGAAAAAGCCAAGGATAATTTGCAAGGACCGATTGGAATTGCAAAAGTTTATGGCGGAGTTTGGGATTGGTCTAAATTTTGGAAGCTAACAGGTATTATTTCGATGATTTTGGCTTTCGTTAATATTTTGCCAATTCCGGCTCTCGATGGTGGACACGCTCTTTTCTTAACTATAGAGGCTGTTACACGACGAAAGCTGTCAGATAAATTTATGGAGGTTGTTCAGATTATTGGAATGATTATATTACTTGCACTTATGGTGTTTGTAATTGGGAATGATATTATTAATCTGTTCTGATATTAACTAATTTTGTCATAATCAGAACCAAAATTTAGATGAAAATGAAAAAGATATTTCCATTATTGATTCTGTTATTGACAATTGTGCATGTGTCTTATGCTCAAGAGTATCTAGATTTTAATACTAGCGAAAACAGGACAAAGAGAGTGTTGTTAGTGCCTTTCGATTCGCGCATTTATTATAATGATGCTACAGAAATAATGGCAAAGTACTCGGGTGATACTCACGACGAAATAATGTTGTATTTTCGTGAACAGTTTAATTTGCAATTATTTAATGCTCTAATAGATTCATGCGAGGTTGTAAATCTACTTTCAGACAATACGCGTCAGGCACAGGACGATATTTCCGATATTTATTCAATAATTGGCTATGAGCTAAAGTTAGCTATGCAAAATGCACCTGAAGATCCAGACGACGTTGATGAAATGAATTTTATTCAACGCAAACGATACGAAAAAGAACAGCAGCGAAAACACGAAGAAATGGAAAACTCTCGAACCAGAATTGTAAATGGTGAGATTGTTGGTAAACGTCGAAATGTTGAAGACAAATATTTGCATATAGTTTTCCATCAACCCGATGTGCTTGTCCAAATCGCAAAACGCAGAGATATCGACTACTTTCTGTTTATTAATCAGTTCGATATAAAAGGTAATTATGGAGATCCTTATTTGAGCGGAAATCCAAATCGCGAAAGAACAATAAAAGTACATTTCAGTTTATTTAACGCGGAAGCGAAATTAGTGCATGGTAGTTTTGGTGAAAATAAATTGCCATTTGATCTCGATGATAAAAAGGAGGTGGCCAATTTGTATTTTCCGGAAGTGATTAGACAGATAATTAGTAATATAAAGTTTTAATATGGATAATAAATTTGTTTTTGCAACAAATAATAATCATAAAATTGAAGAAGTCAGGGAGATAGCAGAAGATAAATTTGATATTTTGAGCCTTAAACAAATTGATTGCTTTGACGAAATCCCCGAAGATCAAAATACCCTCGAGGGAAATGCTTTGCAAAAGGCAAAGTATATTTGGGAAAAGTATCAAATTAATTGCTTCGCTGATGACACAGGACTCGAAGTCGATTTTTTAAACGGAGCACCCGGAGTTTTTTCGGCACGATATGCAGGAGAGGCATGTAACTTTAATGCTAATATAGACAAACTGCTTTGTGAAATGGGAGATACTCCTTATCGTAATGCCAGATTTAGAACTGTGGTTGCACTAATTCTTGATGGAACCGAATATTTTTTTGATGGAGCAATTGAAGGACGAATTATTAATGAAAAACGGGGATTAGGTGGATTTGGATATGATTCGGTTTTTATTCCCGAAGGACTTAATGAAACTTTTGCCGAATTACCGGCAATGGTAAAGAATTCAATAAGTCACAGAGCAATTGCAATGCAGAAATTGTTTTATTTTTTAAGACATTATCAGAGATAGTCTTATTTGATAAAATATTTTTGCCATTTTTAAGTTATTTATGAATAAACATAACAAAAATGATAGTTTCTAAAAAAATAAATTTTCTCGGCAGTTTTGTTTTTTTGCTGATAATCTCGTTGTTTTCTTTTGGACAAATTGCTGTCGGGCAATGGCGCGATCACTTGCCTTATAATAGTGGTAAAATGATTGCTGTTGCCGGATCAGATATCTATATGCTTACAGATGTAGGATTGCTTAAATACTCTACTGATAATGGAGAAACAACAAAACTCTCTAAAATTAATGGATTAAGTGATAGTGGAGTAAAATCGATTGCTTATAATGAGACAAAAGATTATGTTGTAGTTGGCTATTCAAATGGAAATATTGATTTGATAAACGATAATCAAATCATTAACATTAGCGACATTAAAAGAAAATCAATGAATGGGGATAAGGCTATCTATTGCATGGATTTTAAAGGAGATAAGGCTTATCTCGGTTTAGGATTTGGGGTTGTGGTTGTCGATCTTGACCGATTTGAAATAAGCGAAACTTGGTTTGTTGGCGAAAATGGATCAAATATTAAGATAAATGCAATAGACATTAATCAGAATGATATTTATCTCGCTGCCGAAAATGGAGTGTATAAAGGAAGTCTTGACGACCCTTTAGTAGATTTTTCTAAATGGGAGATAATATCTGATATTAATCAGTCGGGGCCTCTCAATTGGATGTCAGGAATGGAGTATGATAATATTCACTTTACAAATGGTGTTTTGTTGGCAAATTATAATAACTCGGAATTGCAAACAGCAGATACAATTTTAATGTTCGATGGTGTTAACTGGTCGCATTTTAATCCTGAATTTAACGATAATGTTTATCTTGGTGGAAACGACAATGAATTTTATATTTGCTCAACTTATTGGATGAAAATATACGATAGCAATCTTACAGAAGTTAGACATGTTTGGGAATTGAGTTTTCCTGATGGAGGCCAAGGTCCACGACCTCGTTTTGCTATATCTGATGGTGCCGAAGGTATCTGGATAGCTGATAGTCGATTTGGATTAGTGTATAACCCGGTTTCATGGAAGTATGAAAATGTATCGGTTAACGGACCATCCGATTATAAAATATTTGACTTAGATGCTGCTGGAACAGAAATAGTTGGTGTTATGGGAGGTATGAATCTTTCCTGGGGACCAAATTGGAGTAATGGTACTTATTTCCACTTTAAGCAACAAATGTGGAACTCGTATAATTATAGCAATATGACACAGCTTTCGGAAGTTCGCGATTTGGTACGCGTAAAAATAGATCCCGATAATCAAGCAAGATTCTTTATGGGGTCTTGGATACATGGGTTGGTTGAGGTTCGAGATAATCAGTTTTATCAAATCTATAATGAGTCTAACTCAACTCTAAAAAAAGTTGCCGGTACCGATTATATCAGAATTGGAGGAATTGATTTTGATGATGATGGTAATTTATGGGTTTCAAACTCTTTAACATCACCTCAGTTTCATGTCATGACAACCGAAGGTGACTGGCATGGTATTGATTATTCGTCGCAAGTTGGAGGTAATAATATTGGGAAAATTATCGTTACTCAAAATAATCATAAGTGGGTAATTTTGCCTCAGGGAGTAGGATTATTTGCATTTGATGATAATGGAACTTTTGATGATAAATCGGATGATAGGTATAGAAAGTTTAGCGTGATGAATGAGGATGGAGAGATCGTTAGCAACGACGTTTATTCTATTGCAGAAGATAAGGACGGTTATATTTGGGTGGGCACAAATAAAGGAGTTGTTGTGTATTACAACCCCGAGGATGTTTTTGAAACAGGGACCTTTTTAGGACGACAAGTAAAAATACCGAGAAATGACGGAACCGATAATGCAGATATTTTACTCGCTAACGAAATTGTGAGTGCTATTTTTGTTGATGGGGCGAATAAAAAATGGTTTGGAACACAAACTGGCGGAGCTTATTACACTAGTGAAGATGGTTTAGAAGAGATTCACCACTTTACAACAGAAAATAGTCCTATACTTGATAATAATATCTTAACTCTCTCAATTATTCCGGAAACAGGGGAAGTGTTTTTTGGAACTGCTCGCGGTATGATTTCTTATCGCAGTACAGCTACCGAAGCTCCCGATGATTATATTGGCGTTTATGCATTTCCTAATCCGGTAAAACCTGATTATACGGGACCAATAACAATTGCGGGTCTTGTTGCCGGGTCTTATGTGAAAATTACCGATATCTCTGGAAATCTTGTTTTTGAAACAAGATCAGAGGGTGGGTCGGCAGTTTGGTATGGAAAAGATTTAAATGGAAACAGAGTGCATACTGGTGTTTATCTTGTGTTTTCATCAAACGAAACCGGTTCAAAAACAGACATTACCAAAATATTATTCATTAACTAGCGAATGAATACTAAAACCGAAGCGATTGTTCTTAACAAAATAAAGTATAGCGACTCGTCGTATATAGTTAATCTATTTACTAAAGAATCGGGGCGAATTGCAGTTTTTGTTCGAGTGCCTGCCAACGGATCAAAATCAAAAAGTAGCATCAAACCAAGTTTGTTTTTTCCTTTAAACACAATACAAACAGAAATAAGTCATAAACCAACACGGAATATTCAAACAATAAAATACTGCAATCAATTAAACTCTTGCGCAAATATGTTTACCGATGTTTACAAAAGCTCTGTAGCTCTTTTTATTGCCGAGTTAATTGTGAAAACCCTTAAGGAGTTTGAACCCGACTTAGCTTTGTATGATTATTTGTGCTCTGTAGTTAACAAACTTAATCAGCAAAATTGCCAAACACATAGTATTCACCTGGCATTTATGAAAGATTATGCCAAATATCTAGGCTTTGCAATTACAGATAATTACTCCGAGTTAAGTCCATTTTTTAATTTGCGCGAAGGAATGTTTTTGCCGGTTTTTACAACTGATGATGAGTCTCTTGATATAGATGATAGTAAGAGCCTTTCTGACTTGTTGGAATTAGATTTATTATTTGTCGAAACATATAATGCTAATTATAGGATGAGAAAAAGATTGTTGGAGAAATTATTAATTTACTATCGTTTGCACATCGACAACTTTCCCGAAATTAAATCAATCAAAGTTTTAAACGAAGTTTTTGCAGGATAAATCTTAATTAGGACAGATACTTTTAGCATCAAGTTTTACAAGATTGGTATTGATGTTTTTAGATAAAATACCAATTTGTTTAGTTTTCATAAGTTTTAAGTAGTCGAAAATATCAAACTGATCGTCTGGTGAGTATATCGGCACGTTAATTAATTTTTTAAATTCGTCAACATATTCTTTTTTCATATTACGTAAAACTTTGTGATAAAAACTGTCTTCGCTATCACTTTTGACGCTTACCGAAACGATATTGATATTTTTATTAAAGAAAGTAACAAACTCAAAAAACTGGTCGCTGTTAAGCTGCATATAGAGATGCTCGAACCTCAAGGTTACTTCTCCTTTGCTGTTAACAGATAACTGCCCGTGCGGTGTATTGTAAACCAGTTTTTTCATCAGTTTCATTAATTTATTTGGATTAAAGCAATTTTAATACCAATCTTTTATCAATATAGACAGCCTTTTTTGCAAAAACGTGGCACCAAAACCCGAATAATTTTTGTTAGAGATGCTAATCTTCTGAGAATTAGACTATTACGAAGGGAGAAATTTGTAATTGGTAATCAGTAAATTTTGTAATTAGGTCTCAATAGCCTAAAATTACCAGAGGTTAATCCTCTTTTGGCTTAGCCTGTCCCGATTCTCGGGATGTTTTTGGTGCGTAAGCAACCCAAAAAGCATGACAAAATCAATGTTAAGATTCGTTTGTCTTGACTATTTGGTTAAAAATTTATCACATGTTTAAAATATTTCTATTTTTGCAAGTAATATGGCAATGATTTTAAATATTGAAACTTCTACAGATATTTGTTCTGTTGGATTGGCAAAAAATGGTGTTTTAGTCGATATGCTAATTGATAATCCAATCTTGAGCGGTGTTGGACATGGACAACATTCCCGAATTTTAGCAGTGCTTATTAAGGATTTATTGGAGAAAAATAGTTTGTCTGCAAATTTGCTTGATTCTGTGGCAGTTAGTGGAGGACCCGGATCTTATACCGGTTTGCGAATTGGTGTAAGCACAGCTAAAGGTGTGTGTCTTGGCGCGGATTTGCCTTTAATTGCAATTGATACATTGTTAATTATTGCTAAAATGGCACACGAAAAGAGGATGGGAAAGTTTGATTTAATTATCCCGATGATTGATGCCAAAAGAATGGAAGTTTACTGTTCGGTTTTTGACCAGAATCTTAATCAAATTGAAGAAACTCAAGCAAAAATAATTGATGAAAATTCATTCTCAAATTTTCCGGGTAAGAAGATTTTGTTTTGTGGAAACGGAGCTGTCAAATGTCAGGAAGTACTTAAGCGGGATGATTTTGTTTTTACTGATGATGTGTTCCCGTCTGCCGAATATATGTCCGAACTTGCGGAGATAAGTTTTAATAACAACGCTTTTGCCGATTTGGTTTATTACGAACCATTTTATCTTAAGAGTTTTGTCGCAACAACACCAAAAAAGATCTTTTGAGTTTATCAAATCTTAAAACCAACACCGCGACGACTTTACAAATCCGAGCGCAGCGAAGCAATCAGTTTCCCAACCACTTACTTAAACAGAAAGCATACAACTGATAAGGTGACTAAGCGACGCACTGAGAGAACTCGAAGTGGGCTTTCGATTTTTTTTCGAAATTGTCTCGAAGGCACCGTTTTTACTCAAACACCAACTTCTCAACCTTCACCAACTTCCCATCAATCCCGATAAAATAGAAATTGTATTAGTTTAGTAGAAACAATTCCAATCCTATTTTAGAAGACTCGAAAAAAAATAAACTCATTACAATTTCTTTTTTTATCGAGGATCCTCGAACCTCTGGTTCGGGACAAATTA
>JAFGVU010000261.1 GCA_016937855.1 Bacteroidales bacterium
TGAAACTTTGAAACTACAATTATTAATTCAGTATTATTTAGTTTTGACTTAAATACTTTGTCCGTAGGACATGTATTTTAGTAACTAGAGTCCTAGCTCCAAACTAAATTGTCCGTAGGACATATACATAATACAAAAAAAAAAGGAAATACTAATTTGGCGTATTCCCTTCTCTTTGTTACGAAAAAAAACTACTTATTGGGTTAAGAATTTATATATGTCGTTTTTGTTATTTTCGTTTACTGTCATGTGGAAATTATTGTTTTTGTAAACAAAGTAATGAAAGTTTTTTCCAGTTATAGACTGTCCCGGAAAATTTGTTACATACTGATCTGGACACTTCCACAAGGTGTATTCTCCCTTCGAGATTACTTTTTCCATTAGTACTGCTCCGTTATTGGCGTAAGGCAAAAATTGCACGGATACGTTTTGTGATTCCATTTTAGGACTTGATGTCTCTGATTTGTTTGCTGCAAAACTTGATGCTGCAAAAACAACTACGATTAAAATTGAAATTAAACTCTTTTTCATAACAAATAGTTTTAAATTATTAAATCTTGTTTTAGTTTTCTTGTACAAAGATACGTTGGAATATAGGCGATTGTAGTTAAGACAATTATAAACTTATGCTAAAGTTTGTTAAAAATAATTATTGCTTGTAATTTTAAATAGCTGAAAATCAGATAGTTGTGACAATGGGTCTGTTTCGATTTTGTTAATTTTTACAAAAAGTGTTAAGTCTTGTTAACAGTTAGTTTAAAATTGTATTCGAATCTTTAATTGTTAATGCCTGAAATAGGTTGATCATTTTAGCACTAATTGCGCCTACCCAAAATAGAAAATTGGCAAAAAATGATTACATCTAATTTATGAAATAATTATATATATCATTTTTGTTGTAATTATTTACAGTTAGATGAAATTCTCCGTTCTTGTAAACAAAATAGTTATATTCTTTTCCTGTAATTGATTTTCCGGGATAGTTGTCAACAAGTTTTCCCTGACATCTCCAAAGGGTATATTCATTTTTTGAATGGATTAACTCCATTTGAATAGATTCTTTTTTTGAATAGGGAAAATACATAATAGATTCTTTTGCAGACTCTGTTTTGTTGCCAGTTTTTTTTCCTTTATCATGCGATGCTAGTAAAAATGTTGCAAATACTATTAGTACAATTGTTAAAGATGCTTTTTTCATGATGCATTATTTTTTTAATTTGGTTATCATTGAATTTTGTTGCAAAGGTAGTTGTCAATGATTTTTTTTATGTTAATGCATTGATAAGTAATTGGTAAGAAATCATTGTGTTTAATTGAGTTTTTTAACCATTTGTAAATATTACTTTTACATATTGTAAAACAAAAGTTGCAATAATTTTTAATGCTATTTTTATTTTTTGTATTTTTGGTATGCGATTTGCATTAAAATGCCTCGTTATTAAAAATTAGAATTAAAATAAATTTAGGCCATGAAAGCAAAAATTACAATGTTACTAATCGTAGGAGCTGCATTCTTCTTCGTTAATCAATTAAATGCACAAACAGTTATTAGCGGAACAAAAGTGGTAAAATCACGTGGAGTTTCGGAGTATGTTATTCCAACCGGCGATGTTGCAATTGAGAAGCCTGTTTTGTCAAGAGGTGGTTGTGTTGTAGATTTAGATAACTGGACTGGATATTACATTGATATCTGGGTTGATAAAGTTTACAAAGGACGTTTAAATCCATGGGAAAACTCACAATTAATTCTTCCCGAAGGTTATAACGAAGTTTACTGCCGTACAATGGGCGAAACTTATCAGTGGCAATCAGCCGGTGATTGCAGTGAGAAATTTCAGTTAAAACTCGAAGAAGAAGCTGAAGTTGATTCTCAAGAATCTGATGGCGAAGATTTCTAGTAAAAAGATTTAAAAATGAGCATGCTTATGTGTGCTCATTTTTTTTTAATTCAGGTATTATGAAAAGATTATATATCCTTTTTGTACTTGCATTGGTTTGTTTTACTTCGGTTTTTGCTGAGAAATATGCTCTAATTATAGCAATTGGCGAATACGATCAAAGCAAAACAGGCTGGTATCCAATTAGTGCACAAAACGATGTTCCATTAATTGAGAAAACATTGCTAGAGTTAGGCTTTGAAGAGAGTAATGTGCTTTATCTTGCCGATGCTGACGCAACAAAGGAGGGAATAATGAATGCAATGAACACTCTTTACTCTATGGTTAATGAGGGCGATCATGTAGTTATTCATTATAGTGGACACGGACATCAGATTTTTGATGATGGTGACGACGAGATTGATGGACTTGATGAGGCTTTGGTAAGTTATGATGCTCCATTGAAAATGGCGGATGGATACGATGGAAGCTTGCATTTCAGAGATGATGAGTTGGGAAATATGATTAATAAATTTCGCATTAAACTTGGCTCTTCCGGTCATATTCTCTTGTTTTTGGATAGCTGCCACTCGGGTACCGGAACACGTGGATCTGCTAAAGTTAGAGGAGGAGCTCCGCCATTAGTTCCTGAAAATTGGAGTCCAAAAGCAATTAAAGACGAAAAAGTTGGATTTGGAGTCAATGGAAATCAAGGACAAGCTGCATCTAGGGGTGTCGCGACAGAGAATCTAGCCAAATTTGTGGTTTTTTCAGGAGCTAGTGCCAATGAGTTAAACTACGAAACTTATGATGACGATGACAATGCTGTTGGCTCCTTGTCTTATTGCATATATAAATCTTTCTGTCAAATGAAAGAAGGAGATACATATCGTCAGGTTTTTGCGCGTATTATGGCTGAAATGGCAGCAAAAGCCCCGTTTCAAAACCCTGCTATTGAAGGCGATATCGATTTCGCTGTCTTTGGTGGCGATTATGCAGTTCAAACAGAATACTTTAATCTTACAAATGTAAAATCAGACTCAATTGTGGAAATAAATGCCGGACGCTTAGCAGGTATAAATCCCGGAACTGTAATTGCTTTTGCACAACCCGGTACTGTTAAGTTAACCGACGATACTGATTTAATATGTACAGGGCGCGTTTTAAGTGCATCAAATTTCTCATCAAAAGTGGTGCTGGATACAAAAACAAAGTTTAAAACCGATCAAAGTGCTTGGGCTTTTATTCAAACACGAACTTTTACAGATCAAAAAGTAAAAGTTGCAATTGATCCAAAAATGGACCCTGAAGTTCAAAAGGAATTGCAAAAGGATATAGAAAACTCTAGTTTTGCCGAAGTCTCAAACGAAAATCCGGAAATACATCTCGAGTACCGAAAATCACGTGGAGCACAAACAATTTCGGTTAATAATGCAATGTATAATCAAAATTTGCATAAAATATCCTCGCCCGATACTGAGACTTTAAAGCAGGATGTAATGGCAACCTTAAATAATTTTGCTCAGGGAAAAATTATTAAGGATTTGGATTTTTATGATGAAAACTATGATGTAGTTATGGAACTTATTCCGGTTAGAGCAGAGATTTATGAGGATGGTTCGTTTGAAATACTGGAATATCTCGAAATATCAGATATCTTAATAAACGAAATACCAGAGTTCTCAACCAGCAATATGGCTTTAATCAAAGTAACTAATTATGGAACAAAAAAAGCTTTTTTTAATATAATTGATATTCAACCCGATGGTTTTATCAATCCTGTTATTCCAACAGTTAATGATATTGATGGAAGAGAATATTTTCTCGATGCCGGCGAGTCTGCAGTACTAAAGAATACTTTGGTAATGTTTGGACCTCCTTATGGAAATGAGATTTTTAAGCTTATTGCAACAGATCAGCCTTTTAACTTGTCAGCAACTATTCAGCAGCATGGGAATTCGACTAGAGGTGCTGGATCAAATATTTTTGAGAGTGCTTTACAAGTGGGGCAATCTGGCACTAATACTCGTGGTGCAAGCACTGTAAGTGCAAAAAAACGAGACGAGAGAATGTGCACTTATGAATATACTTTTAAAATTGTCAAATAGAACAATTTTACATTTTGCAAGTCCGGTTATATCCGGACTTTTTTTTTAACCTGCATTTTAAAACTTCGAAAAAGCAAAACTACTTTGCAACTTTGCAAAGAGTTAGACGAAATAATTTTCGCAGGGATTGATAGGTTGTTTGCCATACGATGAGCACATATTAGGTGTTGGAGTCGAACCGGTATTTACTTCGATCTTTATTGTGTTCTTCATTTGCTTTGGCTCCAAAATAAATAGGATCTTCAGCACAAGGTGTACCTTGCTCCAAGAGGTTAGTGATCTCTCATTAGTTCGTACTTCGTTTGTTCGTTTGTGCCGAGCCATAGGCTCGAGCATCCTCGTTAAAAAAAGAAATTGCCTTACATTCTTTTTTTTACGAAAATGCTAAAATAATAAATTGTATTTTTTGTCTGAGTAAATGCAATTTCTATCCCGTTAAAATACGAGGATCCACGACTAGCCAAAGGCTGAGTCGGGATTTTAACGGGATTCGTTTGTTCGTTTGTTCGTTTATTCTTCCGTTCGATTGTTCTATTGTTCTTTCGTTCGATTGTTCGTTTTTTCGTTTGGTTAAATATGTTTCGGTGCTCTGCACCTTGCTTTGACACCTCATAGTGTTTTGGTTAATAATATTGCGGTGCTCTGCACCTTGCTTTTATTCGATTGCGATGCGGAGAGCTTTTTGCCGAACCGTTCGTACTTCGATTGTTCGATTGTTCGTTTTTTCGTTTGGTTAAATATGTTTCGGTGCTCTGCACCTTGCTTTTATTCGATTGCGATGCGGTGAGCTTTTTGCCGAACCGTTCGTTTGTTCGTTTGTCCCGAGCCTCTGGCTCGCGCCCCGTAAACGAGGGTCTAAGGAGATCTCGTTAAATCCCGAACCTCTGGTTCGAGGATCTCGAGAATTAGAAATTGCCTTACATGCTTTTATAACGAAAATGCTAAAATAATAAATTGTGTTTTTATCTGAGTAAATGCAATTTCTATCCCGTTAAAATACGAGGATCCACGACTAGCCAAAGGCTGAGTCGGGATTTTATCGGGATTCGATTGTTCGATTGTTCGTTTGTTCGTCATTCGTCATTAGATTGTTCGTACTTCGTCATTCGTACTTCAATTGTTTTTGCAATCTAGTGAGCATTTTACGAACTTTGTCAAACTTTATTGCATACTTTTTGTCATAACAAAATCGAGCAAAGTATATTCCTGAATTATACGTTTGCCCAATTTTTTTTGTTGTGCTTATATTTTATTAACAGAATTTAGTATTTTTGGGATATGAAATATGCTTTTATCATAGTCTTGACATTTGTTGCAATTGCTTGCTTTGCGCAAGATAGGACCGATTTCCCTTATTGGCTTGAGGGAACTTGGGTTATTGAGTCGGAGACCGGAGAGTCGTACGAAGAGTGGGTTCTCTTTAATGATAGTTTGATGAAAGGAAAGACATATCGATACTTTTTGCAGGATACAATTGTGTTTGATACCATGTCCATTAAGTTGGTTGGGGGTAATGTCGTTTTTGAAATGGCTGCTAATATTCGTAATCAACGTGTTAAAGCAGGATTCGTTTTATTAAAACCTACCGATGATTTGTGGAAATTTGAAAATCCAATAACAGACTCGCCACATAATATTCACTATTGGAAGCTCGAAAGCGATAGAGTTTATGTGTGGACTGAAACAATGGATTTAGAAAATGCTTGTATGGACTTTATAATGATACGGCATCGATGAACAACCCTTTTACCCAACTTGCATTCCCGGATTATGATTTTCGTTTAAAGAAAAGCGGAGACAAACCATACATATTTGATGAATTACGTAAAAAATGGTTTGTTTGTACACCCGAAGAGTGGGTTAGGCAGAATCTGATTAAATATCTAATTATCGATTGTAATTATCCAACCGGTTTAATCGCAATAGAAAAAGGTTTAAAAATTGCCGGCAGAGATTTTCGATTCGACATTTTGGTTTACGACAGAGAATTTCGTCCTTTGGTGGTAGTTGAGTGTAAAGCTCCGGAAATTGGTTTAGATCAAAAAGTGTTCGATCAGGTGTTGCACTACAACTATCAAATTAATGCTAAATACTTTATTTTAACGAATGGACTAAATTTTATTATGGGAAAAATTTCAGACGATCAAGGTGTTATTTTTCTTGAAAAGCCTCCTTTGTTTGATGAGTTGGTGATGTGAACGAATAATTGTATTAGAGTAGGTTGTTCATTTTACAATATTGATATAGTTTAATATTGTAGGAGGTATCTAGGTTGTTTAATTTTAATCTAATGTTTTCTGTTGAGTTATCCCAGACAATTTCATATGTGTCTTTGTTTGATAAACTGTCAACTGGAACGCCTTTGATTTTTGTAATTTTTTCTTGAATTTGCACAAAAACACTTTCAAAATCTGTTCTCTTAAGGATATTGAGACTATCAATCCCAAAGTTTCCCCATTCATGTATTTGTAAAGCTATTTTTTGATTGTCGAAAAAGTAGGATGTTTTCATACGAAGACCACATTTGTATTCTCTCATAAATAATTCTGCAGATGTGAGTTTTATTTGATTCTTATATGGAAATACTTCTTCGTCAACGTCTATTTCAGAACTCAGGATAAACTCTCCGGAAGAAACATCTGTGCTTAAACATATACATACATCTGAGGAGGAATATCCTTTAGAAAAATCAATTCCGATGATTGCTGAAGAAAGATTTTTTTCATAATCCCTCAATTCTTGCCACGACATTTCAGAGTTTAAAAAATCCAGATTAGAACTGTCTATAGAAAAAGCATACTCAATATGTTTTGAGTTAGAATTGCTTTTTTGAATACTTGAATTGCAGCCAGTAAAAATCGATATAACTATAACGCAAACGGATAAAAATAATGTTTTTTGAAATTTCGTTTTTTTTTTGAAAGTCAGTACTGAAAATCAATAATGCTTTTAGTGTTTTCATGTTTGAGATTTTATAGTTTTATGAATTTTTTTCTTACAATTTTTCCTTCGAAATAAAGAGAAATATAGTAAACACCTTTAGCAAAATCGCTTGTGTTGATGATTGTTTTTTCATTAATTATTTCATGCGACTGAGAATAGACTATTTTACCATCAGCAGAATAAAAATTAATGTTTTCGGGTAATTCGGTAGTGTTTAAAATAATATATAATTTGTCAGTTGTTGGATTGGGATATATTTCTATTTTATTTGACTCTAATTTCTCAACATCATCTTTGTTGATTTCATAATAAAAGCTAAATCCTTGTGCTCTTGTTGATGCATCTGATCTGAATGTTACAGTGATTTTGTTACCCATAACCAGAATGGGAGAGGGGAGAGTGTTTCCCGAGATGTTGGCTACTGTCTGATTCTCTGAATTCAATATTTTTATATAGTCGTTTTCAGGTTCGATATCAAACTCTGTAAATGTTACTCTAATACTTTCGGCTCCTTCGGGCTGAATATACCAGTTGCAAAATGTGTTGTTTTGATATTGATACGAATTACTACCATCTGTAATTACTGCTGTAGGCTCTGTTATTGTTTGAATAAGATTGCAGTAATCGGGTTTTATCCCGTTGAAAGCGATCAGCCAACCATCATTAACCGAATCGGCATCTGTAATGAATTTTATCAATACTTTTTCAGAACTACTCGAGAATGTTTCAATAGCACTATTTCCATAAATTGTTGTAATAACCGGATCAGAGTCGTTTTCTCCGTCAAAAACAACAATGTAGTCATCATCATCCATTTGTAATTTTAGCACTTCGAATTCTATTCCACTAACCGAATCTGTTGGCACAATAAGCCAAGAGCACTCGGTATTGTTTTGATAAAAGTTAATAGGACCACTACCATCCTCAATAATTCCTTCGCAAGATTTAATTTGTTTTGATTCAGAGCAACCTGAAGAAGGAGCTACAGGAGTTGCATTCACAATTACTTCGTGCAATAGTGTAAAATCAGAACCTCCGGGAGTTAGATCGTCGATAACAAAATATCCATCTTGTGAGCCTCCCCAACCCCAATTAATGTGGTAGTGTGTTGAGTCGCTGTATCCATCTAGTATAAATGCATGTCCGCTAATGAATTCGTAATCGCCCCACCCTGCATAATATAGTGGTATTTTTTGGTCAAGATGATTAACAAGTGTGCCATTCCAGTCGAAATCAATAGGAAGACTATCCTTAAAAAGGTACTGAGTTGATTCATTATACCCAAAGTAGGTTCTCAGGGTGTAAGCACCTTTGTGGTTCCACATTCCACTTCCGTTAGGACCATAATTCATGTCAACCGACACACCAATGTTGTAAAGTAGTCGGGCAAGATTGTCGTTATAGTCGCTTGGTTCAACAGGCATGTGATCATAATCGTATGTTTGCTGCGAAAAGTCAACTTCGAGCCATCCATAAGTTTCGTGACTATATCCGTACGAGCCCGTACCGACTTCGGGATGTCGAAAGTAATTCATTAATTGCCCCAGAGCTGTAGCTACACAACCAACAACAACCCTTCCGTCGGTTCCGGCTGCATCGACGGGGCAATGTGCATTATAGAACCGGCCTTGATCCCAGGTGGTAGTCAAAAGAGGCTCCATAGATTTTATGTTCTTTTGTTCGATAAACTCCGATGGACTTACTTCAAGTCTTGCCCACTCGCGCTGAGTTTTAGTCAATGGGTTAATCTGGTTTTTGATATTGTAGGATATTTGCTTTTTATAAGTGTCCAACCAAAACTTTGCAGCCGGATTTATTTCATCTGCATAATAATTTGATTCTGTCGAAAATGCTAATACAGGTGTTGCTGATTTATCTGCTGAGACAATTATGAAACCTTGTGGTTCAAGATTGAAAACGTAAAAGACCGTCTGTTCGTTATATTTTTCGATCAGGTTAGAGCTTATTTTGAATTTTGAATCAGTAGTTAATGCAGAAATGCGTTCAGTGATTGTGTTTTTTGCTACATTACTTGCTGAGTTGTAATCGACACTCTGCGACTGCATATTATATGTGATAGCAAGAGTTAGTAAAATTAATAGATATCTTTTCATACAAAAGTGTTTTGATTGTAAAGATAAAAAAAATATGAATAAATATGAAGATGAATGAGTCTTTTGTCACAGTTTTTGGAGTAAAACCAAAAACTCCGCCAAAAGCGTGAGAGGTATGCAAATTACCCTGACTTTCACTGCGTTCAGTCAGGGTTAAAATAAATGAGTCCTTCAGACTCATAA
>JAFGVU010000262.1 GCA_016937855.1 Bacteroidales bacterium
AAAATAATTTCAATCGGCATTTACCACTGTAGAAATAATATTACGTCCTCATGCAATCGGACTATATATTATTTCACATTGGTATTAGAAGGAATTACATAAGACCAAGTTTACAAAAAAAAAGGAGGATAATAACTCCTCCTCATAAAGCTTAGTTTTTATAATTTTAAAAAGTTAGCACCAATCCACCCATAAAGTTAATTCCTGCTTGAGGATAATAGTATGCCCAGGTTTGTTCTGCTCCCTGCTCATACCAAATTCCACCATAAGCATTATTAGAATATTCCACATTAAGAATATTATTTACCAAAAACTTAAATTGAACTTGTGAAAACAGTTTTGTAGTAAATGAATAATCCAACTGAAGGTTATTAACCCAATATGCATCCAGCTTTCTGTTTTCATTTGAAGTATTATCAAAATATTGGTCACCAACATATTTCGAAATCCAACTAATATTAAATCCATTGATGGGTTTATACGAAATTATTCCTGATGAAATTACATTTGGTGAATAAGCAATATCTGTTTCGCCTAATTCGAATGCTTCGAAGGTTTCGTTCCATTCATCATCATACGCATAAGCCCACGAAGTAAAATTTTTAATTTTATTTTGGCTTAGAGTTAAGTTTGCATCAATGCTGAGCTTACTAATTGGTTTCACTCCTGCCGATATCTCTATTCCAGCTCGGTAAGATTCAGGCACATTTGTCATAATATCATAACCGACACTTGATTTTTCACCTGTTGGAATCAATTGATTTTTATAATCCATGTAATACAGATTTACTCCAAAATTAGCGCTTTTATTTGCTAAGATATAACCAAACTCAATATCATTTAAGGTTTCATACATTGGCGTTTTATTTGGATCGCCCGTAGCATCTTTAAAGTTTGTTCTGGTGGGCTCACGATTAGAAACAGCAAATGACACATAAGTTTTCATATTATCATTAATAAAATAATATAAACCTGCTTTAGGATTAATAAAATCAAAATTATGCGACTGTGTCAAATCTTTCTGTGTTCCATCGGGCATCAAATCATAATCAAGCCCTGCCAAATCGTAATCTATATGTCGATATTGAATATCACCATAAACAAACAGATCATTGACAAGCTGATAATTTAGCTTTGCAAATACATTCATTGACGTTTTAGTTCCGGTATTTCTATACCATTCATAATCCTTTTCAACGTCTCCCGGATTACTCATCCAAATAATATTTCCAAAATGATCACCATCATATTTATTGCCGGCTCCACCAACACTTATACGTAGTTTTTCAGTTTTATAGTTCGCTGAAATTGTTCCGCCATAAAAGTCATTCCCCATCATTTTGCGTTGAATAATATCGCTTTCTGTTACAACAATATCGGGTGAAGCTAAAGTATCGGTTCCGCTAATAACAGGTAGGCCGCTTATCACAATATTATTCAAGCCATATTCCTGCAGAACTCTGTCCTCTTTATATTGTTCATAATATCCATCACCTCTAGTGTAATGTATTCCGGCACTAATATCGATACTTTTATTCAGTTCATAAGAATATAACAACTGATAATGGGTTTGAATGTAATTATCTGTTTGATCTTTATAGTACATGCGATTACCTTCACTATCGAAATACTCTCCGGCAGGATTATACGTTCTGTCCACTTCTAACATGTAATCAGGGCATCCCCACCATGAAATACCATTTCGTTCTCTACCGTGAATAAAATTTAACCTCAGTAATGATTTCTCATTTCTCCATGCAGTAGTGAACATTACTGCCTGATTATCTGTAAATGAATTCTCTACAAAGCCATCACTGGTAATGTTTGATAACCTAAGGTCGAAAGATAGTCCATTTTTTAGTAAACCTGTACCCACATTAATATTTTGCTTAAAAGTATTGAAACTTCCAGCCATTGCATTAACTTGTGCATAAGGCTTTACCGATGGTGTTCCTGTAAGAAAGTTTAAACTACCACCAAAAGATGCCGCTCCGTTTGTCGATGTACCGACACCTCTGGTTATTTGTACACTATTTACAGAGCTTCCAAAATCAGGCATGTTTACCCAAAAAACCGTTTGAGATTCAGCATCGTTAAGCGGCATTCCATTAACAGTTACATTAATACGGGTTGGATCGGTACCACGAATACGATAATTTGTGTAGCCTATACCTGTACCGGTCTCGGATGTTGCAACAAAGGATGGAGTAAGCTCTAACATATAAGGCAAGTCCTGTGTTACATTTCGCTCCGATAATGAAGCTGCGTCAACAATTGTGTTTGCTACCGGAGCCACATCGTCTGCACGCGTTGCCTTAACAATAACTTCCGGACTCATCATTCGAGAAACAAAAAGCTTTACATCACCAATGTTTTGAGAACCTGTCTTAGGATTGACTTTATATTCATAATCAATAAAACCAATAAAAGAAAAAACAAGAACAGGATTTGACTTAATAGTTTTGATAATAAAATTACCATTTGAGTCGGTACTAACACCATTTTTAGTACCTTTTTCAACAACGTTTGCACCTATTAAAGGCGCCCCATCAGAATCTACAACTCTACCACGAATTTCCTGGGAGTAAAGTTGAAATACAAATAAACTTAAAACTGCAAATAAAAAAAATCGTTTCATAATAATTAAAAATTTAAAATTAAACTTTAATTGGGATGAAACTAAACGGTTATGGATCTAAGCTTTTCCCTTCGTCGGCATTACCCGCATCAGGTTCAAAGGGTATGATCTCAGCCTGTTTGGCACCCCTGTCCCATTTTGAGACGATGCAAAGATACAAAATATTGCAAATATTAGAAACATATTTATATATGTTACTGTAAATGAATTTATTTGGCACTCGAAGATTCGGCTCTCTTTACTAAAAAGATTAGATAAGCAGCCTACGAAATGTTAGGCGAAACCTAAAATAGGAAAGAAATAGCCAAAAGCAAATCTACTTTTGATCTAAATAACCATATCTAATAACTTTGTATTCCCCGCTATGAGGATTAAGGTCATAAATATTAAAATTGGTTTTTACATCAAACTCCGGATATCTTACTGCAAGGTTTATAGATGCAGACCCATTTTCATCTGATTGAATACGATGAAAAACACCACGAGGCCAAATCAACATAACAGGTCCTTCGTAAATAACCTTCCCATTTTGTTCGACAGAGTTAGCGGTAACAACAAAACTTTCAATTTGCTTATAATCGGGATGATATACATCCACAAAACGCTTACCACTTAGCACCAACAAATAATCATCCTGATTAGGATGCATATACCAAGGTCTTTCAACACCTTCGACACTACCGGGGGAGATAGCGTTGTAGGAATGAATAACTCTGTCCACACCACTAACATGAGGTATCAAATCCATAGGAACGACATCAAATGAAACCCCTTCGGTTCTACGAAATTCTTCGAGAGGTATTATTTGATAAAATCCCTCTTTTTGGTAAAAAGGTTTATCTATTTTCATCATTTAATATTTAATTGCCAAATTTTTAAGGACATATATTTTGGAAATAAACAATATTATTATGCAATTGTTTATTCCCAAAAATTGCATAAATTAATTAAAATGGCAAATCGTCACCGGGATCATCATCAAGTTCGAACGGGATATCATTTTCTGTAATAGGAGGCAAGTCGCCTGTTGGAGCAATACTTCCACCAGTCTGAGCAACATCAACTTTCCAGCATTTAAGATCTGTGTACCAATTATTATTGTATTCCCTACTTTCGATATCAAAATACACTGTAACTGTATCAGATTCTGTAAAAGAATTAAAATCAACTTTATCGCCCCAAGTTGTAAAACAAATACTTTTTGGGTAGTCGGCTTGTGTTTCTATAACAAAATTTTGTTTTTTCCAGGGACCATTTTTCCCTTCTCCTGTAACAGGAGGAAGTTTTTTTATAAGTTTTCCAGTAATTTCCATAATAATTGAGTTTAAAAGGTTATTGGCAATTTTTCGAGTTTATCTAAGAATAAATAACTCGACAAATTAGGATTAAAAAAATAAATGTGGAGGATCAAATAATCCTCCACATTTAAAAGCAATATTATATTATCTTACGTTTGCCTGTGCAGCAGCTAATCTTGCGATTGGCACTCTAAAAGGCGAACAGCTAACATAAGCTAAACCTGCACGATGGCAGAATTCTACTGATGAAGGTTCTCCGCCATGTTCGCCACAAATACCTAATTTAATATCAGGACGAGTAGCTTTTCCTTTTTGAACTGCCATTTCGACAAGCTGTCCGACACCTGTTTGATCTAATATTTGGAAAGGATCGTGTTTTAGTAATCCTTTTTCGATATAAATCGGCAAGAATTTAGCAGCGTCGTCTCTACTATAGCCAAATGTCATTTGAGTAAGGTCGTTTGTACCAAAAGAGAAGAATTCTGCATGGTGTGCAATTTCGTCTGCTGTAAGTGCAGCACGAGGAATTTCTATCATTGTTCCAACTAAGTAATCAACTTCGATTCCTTTTTCGGCAAATACCTGAGCAGCAACATTACGGATAATTTCTTCCTGCATTTTTAGTTCGGCAACAGTTCCAACAAGAGGCACCATAATTTCAGGTTTAGGATTTAAGCCTTTTGCCTTTAGATTACAAGCAGCTTCAATAATAGCACGAGCTTGCATTTCTGTAATTTCTGGATATGTATTTCCTAAACGGCATCCACGATGTCCTAGCATAGGATTGATTTCGTGTAAAGAATCAACTTTAGCCTTGATAATATCGATAGAAATTCCTAATTTTTTTGCTGTTTCAATTTGCGAAGCTTCATCGTTAGGAGTAAATTCATGTAAAGGTGGATCTAATAAACGAATTGTTGTACCAAACCCGTCCATTGCTTCGAGAATTCCTTCGAAATCGCCACGTTGCATTGGCAACAAAGTCTCAAGTGCTTCTCTGCGTCCGGCTTCGTTACTAGCCAGAATCATCTTACGAATTGCAAAAATTCTTTCGCCTTCGAAGAACATGTGTTCTGTACGACATAATCCAATACCTTGAGCACCAAATTCTCGTGCAGCTTTTGCATCGTGAGGAGTGTCAGCGTTAGTTCTGACGTGCATTCTTGTATGCTTATCTGCTAATTCCATGAGTTTACCAAAGTCACCATCGAGAGATGCGGTCATTGTTGGCACCTGGCCTTCATAAACTTTACCTGTAGAACCGTCAAGAGAAATCCATTCTCCCTCTTTATAGGCCACTCCATTGATTACCAATTTATCGTGACTTACAGCGATTCCAGCTGCAGATGAAATACAACATTTACCCATACCACGAGCAACAACAGCTGCGTGAGAAGTCATGCCGCCGCGCTCGGTCAGAATTCCTTGAGCTGCATACATTCCTTTTAAGTCTTCGGGAGATGTTTCTCTACGAACTAAAATTACCTTTGCACTTGGGTCGTCAATAACCATTTTTTCTGCTTTTCCTGCTGAGAAGACAACCATTCCAGTGGCAGCACCAGGAGAAGCGGGCAAACCTTTAGATAAAAGTTTTGCATTTTCGATTCCTTCTGTACTAAACACAGGGTGCAATAATTCGTCTAATTTATTTGGGTCTTGACGTAAAAGTGCGGTTTTCTCATCAATCATTCCTTCTTCTAACATCTCAATTGCCATTCTAACCATAGCAGCACCAGTACGTTTACCGTTACGAGTTTGAAGCATCCAAAGTTTACCATCTTGAACAGTGAACTCCATATCCTGCATATCGGAATAATGTTTTTCGAGTTTTTGTTGAACGGCATTTAGTTCGGCATAAACATCAGGCATAGCTTCTTCTAAAGAAGGAAAAGTTGCACGGCGAACTTCTTCGGAAACGCCACCACGAGCAGCCCATCTTTTTGAGCCTTCGAGAGTTATTTCTTGAGGAGTACGAACACCAGCAACAACATCTTCGCCTTGAGCATTAATTAAGTATTCACCATTAAATATATTTTCGCCTGTTGATGCGTCACGAGAGAAACACACTCCAGTAGCAGAATTTTCGCCCATATTACCATAGACCATTGCCTGAACATTTACTGCTGTTCCCCACTCACCGGGAATTTGCTCCATTCTTCTGTAAAGAATAGCGCGCTCTGTATTCCAAGAATCGAAAACTGCACATACGGCTCCCCAAAGTTGTTCCCATGGGTTTGTTGGAAAATCTACTCCTGCATGTTTACGAACAACAGCTTTAAATTCCTCAACGATTGCTTTTAAATCCTCTGCTGTCAATTCGGCGTCAGATGCGTATCCTTTAGCGTCTTTTACTTCGTCTAAAATTACCTCAAAAGGATCGTGTTTACCATCTTCTGCTTCAACACCCATAACAACGCCACCATACATTTGTATAAATCGACGATATGAATCATAAGCAAACTTTTCGTTACCAGATTTTTCGGCTATTAGTTTTACAGTATCATCATTTAAACCTAAGTTCAGCACTGTGTCCATCATTCCCGGCATAGAAACTCTGGCACCTGATCTTACTGACATCAACAAAGGGAAAGCTTCGCCTTTTGAGCCAAATTTTGCATTCATTGTTTGTTCAACAAATGCCATTGCTTTCTCAACTTCTTCAGTTAATAAATCAACAACCTTTTCTCTTCCTTGAGTATTGTATTCTGTGCACACATCTGTTGTAATTGTAAATCCCGGAGGAACAGGCACTCCGATAATATTCATTTCGGCAAGGTTAGCACCTTTACCACCCAGCAGATTTTTCATTTTAGCATTACCTTCAGCTTGCTTATTTCCAAAGGTATAAACTCTTTTTACATTTGTCATTTTTAAGTTTTTTTTATTGATTATTATCTATTTTATTTATTTTATTTTACAAAAAAACAATCCCTCAAAATTACAGAAAATAATATGTTTTACAAAAGTTTTTGACAAGAATAGACAATTATTTTTCAACAAATCAAAAACATTTTTTTTCAAAAAAAAACGGCATTCTTAAAAAGAACACCGTTGATTTTTTTTGTTTTATTACTAATATGCAAATCCACCAAGTTTTACAATATCGGTACGAGGATTTACGCACATTATTGGAATTTTCTTATAAAGTTCAATATTTCTGGCAGTTTTTAACTGTGTAATTGTTTTTTTGTATTTATCTGTCATAAACAGAACAATATCAGGCTCTATTTCGCTCATATAATCATACAAATTATCGGCAAAATTTTGCTCTGGAAGTGATGTCACTTCAAACTCCATTGCATCTTTCTCAAAAATCGATGTTGCAAACATAATATTGCTTTGAATTTCGGCTTTCTTACCAGAGTCTGATGTTTCCGGATATACAATATATACTTTGCTCTCAAACAATGTATTAAGATATTTTACCCACAAAAATTTCGCACGCATTTTTTTGTCCCCATAAATAGGCACACAAATCTTGTCATATTCGCCATAATTTATTGGTCGCTGTACTAAAACAAAAGGAATTTTTACAAATTTTTTGATAACCTTCATGGCATTATTTATTGTTTTCAAACCATGTGTACCCATTACAGCAAGATAAGCATTAGCTTTAATTCCATAATCATAAATAGTTTCAAACAAATTACCGGCTTTTACAACTGCATGCACCGGATAATTGTTCTTTTCTGAGAAATTATCAGCAATTTTTTTTAGCTCAACCTGCCACTCTTCTACCTGTTTTTCGCTTTTAACAACATACAACAGATGTATCGGGAACTTTGCAATACGAGCTAACTCATAAGCATGATCCAAAGCAAAATTGGCTTCATTACTAAAATCGAAGGGGACTAAAATACATTTTTCCATAGTTACAATATTTTGATTATCAAAAACTTAATCTTTCTCACAAAACCTGTTTATAATTTAGTATGTAAATATAAACAAATTTTGATAAAAAAATGTTTATTTTGAAAAAAAATAAAAAGTACAGGAAATTTTTGACGAAACTCAAAAATTAACCAAATAAAAAAACAGGTAAATTTTCGAGAAACCCGAAAATATGTTTTTAACGAATTGTTCAAGAAAAAGAAATATAAATAACGAATAATAAAAATAATAGATATGAATTTTGATTTGATTGTTTTAGGGAGCGGTCCAGGGGGATACGTTGCTGCTATTAGAGCTGCTCAAACAGGAATGAATGTTGCTGTTGTAGAAAAGTCTGAATTGGGAGGAATTTGTCTTAATTGGGGATGTATCCCGACAAAAGCCTTACTAAAGAGTGCTCAGGTTTACAATTATATTAAACACTCTGATGACTATGGTATTAACATCGATGGATCAGCTAGTCCAAACTTTGAAAAAGTTATTGCCAGAAGTCGCGAAGTTGCAGGCAATATGAGCAAAGGAATCGAATTCCTTTTTAAAAAGAATAAAATCACTGTCGTTAGAGGATTCGGAAAGCTTATTGCAAAAGATAAGATTTCGGTTACACTCGATAATGAAGAAACTGTATTGAATGCGAAACACATCATTATCGCAACAGGCGCAAGCTCTAAAGAGCTACCCGGAATCAAACAAGATGGTAAAAAAATTATCGGATATAGAGAAGCTCTGAGCTTAGACAAACTCCCTGAAAGCATGGCTGTTATTGGAAGTGGAGCTATTGGAACTGAGCTTGCCTTCTTTTATGCATCAATGGGAACAGATGTTTCTCTTATTGAGTATCTTCCAAACATTGTTCCGCTAGAAGACGAAGAAGTGTCTAAACAATTGGCCAGATCTCTAAAAAAAGCCGGAATAAAAATCATGACCGGAACTGCGGTGAAAAATGTTGAAATATCACAAGATAAATGTATTGTAAACTATACTGATAAAAAAGGGGATAACACTTTAGAAGCTGAAATCGTTTTATCAGCTGTTGGAGTAGTTCCGAATCTACAGAATATAGGATTAGAAGAATTGAATATTGAGTTGGAAAAAGGTAAAATTAAAGTTGATGATTTTTATCGCACAAATATTGATGGTGTTTATGCAATAGGAGATATTGTTCATGGACCGGCTCTAGCTCACGTGGCTTCGGCAGAAGCAATTACATGTGTTGAAAAAATCGCGGGATTAAACCCTCCTGTTGTTGATTATGCAAATATTCCATCCTGTGTTTATTCTGTGCCCGAAATTGCATCTGTTGGTATAACCGAACAAGTGGCAATTGATAAAGGTATTGAATTCGTTATTGGCAAATTCCCATTTATTGCTTCGGGAAAAGCTGCGGCGGCTGGAAATAAAGATGGGTTTGTAAAACTTATATTTGATAAAAAATCTGACGAACTTCTAGGCGCGCATTTTATCGGCGATAATGTTACTGAAATGATATCCGAAATGGTTGTCTTGAAAAAACTAAATGGTAAGGCTAAAGATTTGATTAAATCAATTCACCCCCACCCTAGTCTTTCTGAAGCAATTATGGAAGCTGCTGCGGCTGCTCATAATGAAGTTATTCATTTGTAAAGACAATCCTTTAATTACAAAAAAGCAGATTAGAAACTCTAGTCTGCTTTTTTTATACTCTATTTATCGAAAGTCTCTGGAAAAGACACACATATTATCTCTTAATTGTAACATGACCTGTTAGGGGGTTACGATCATCTACAAGCTTGATTGAATACCAATACGTATCACTCGGAAGAGGTAATCCCATATAGTTTCCATTCCAACCAACTTCGTTGCCAGTAAATTGATATAAGAGTTTGCCGTATCTGTCAAAGACTTTTACAACTGCATCCGGATACTGATACAAACCTGTAATCACCCAATAATCATTAAAGCCATCGCCATTTGGAGTAAAAAATGAAGGTATGCCAACACTTGCATCAAGAAAAGTTTCAATAGTTACTATACAATAGTTCTGATCCATAACCCACATCGTGTAAAAATCACTTGGTAGTTTATCATAAACATTTGATTGTTGCCAGGTATCTCCATCATGAGAATACTGATATGGCTCAGTTCCTCCACCTGCATGAATAACAATCTGACCACCACCCGATTCAACACTAATAATGTAAGGTACTTCGGCATATTCGATATTGATTGATGTAGATGCCGAACATCCAATTGCGTCAGTTACTGTTAGACGGTATAAGCCAGGCATTGTTACTGCTTGATATCCGGCATGACTGCCATTCTGCCATAAATAAGAATAGTAATCGCTATCCGGAGCCAAAATATATTCGTCGCCCTCACACAAAGTGGTATCATAACCTAAAAACGGTTGTTTAAGATTACTCTCGTTAACATAAATAAAATCATCATCAAAGCAACCGTTTTCGTCTGTAACAGTAAGATAATAAATCCCTGATTGATCAACATAAAGATAACTTTCCGAAGATCCATCACCCCATTCATACGAATAATAGCTTATTGCCGGAAGGATAGTATCAGAACCACCTTCGCAAAATGAAATATCTTCTCCTAAGTCCAAAACAGGCTGAGGAAAGATTGTAACCGTGATAGTATCATAAGAGGCACAACCGGCAATATTTGTAACTTCTATCCAATATTGATCAGTTTCTGTAACTTCAATTGTATTAGATGTTTCACCTGTACTCCATAAAAAAGTCAAATCATCACCCGAAACATTTGGGTCTAGTAAAAAAGCATCGTTCGAACACATAGTTGTGTCAGATCCGAGTTCGAGATCGGCTAACTGGAATAGTGTAACTGTTATTGCATCAGTGTCTGTACAACCATTAATATCTGTAACAACAACCGAAACCGGACCAGTTTCATACGCCCAATATGTTTGCTCCTGAGATTCGTCCTGCCATAAATAATCAACAAAATCCGGACCTGCATCGAGCAAAATACTATCTCCCTGACATATATCAACATCGCCACCTAAATCAACACTTGGTTTCGGGTATTCAATAATTGTAAGTGTATCATAATACCAACATGAACCATCATACGCCTGCAGCCAGTAATCACCGCCTTCATCAGCAGTATAAGTTGTAGTTTGAGAACCATTAAACCACAAGTATTCCACATATCCCAAAACCTGTATAGTCATTGATTCATCCGGACAAATATACAGCAATGGATTTACGAACAAATCCTGATCTGGTAATTCTGAAACATTAACATCTTTAGAAGTTGTACAAGAAAAAGGGTCAGTTACGGTAACTGAATATACTCCCGGGTCGGACACTTCAATACTACTAATAATATCCTCCGGAGAAGTTGACCAAGAATAATTATCATAATCAGGACCTGCATCAAGTGTAATAGTATCGTGAAAACACATTGAAATATTTTCCGGCAAATCAATAGGATCGGCCGTTGGAGCGACTAAGTCGATAGTTGTTTCAATAAAGCAATCGTTGTCATCTGTAACAACGATTTGATGAGCACCCACCGACAAACCACAAATATTAGAGGTAGTCAACACACCATCTACATAAAAATCGTAGGTTCCGACACCCGTACCACCAGCAACTTCGATATCAACACATAAATTACCGGGATCACACATTATACTCGAAGTTGCTATATCAACAAAACTAAAATAAGAATCATATTTAACGATCAAGCAATCCTCTTTACCCTCAGCCGTGTATGGAGTTCCGTCAAAATAAATTCCGTTATTGCAATATCCGCCCACAACAATATTACTTTCATTATCCAGACAAACTGAATTGGCACAATCTAAAAAATTACTACCAGCAATATATTTAAATGCAAAAGTTCCATCACTTTGATATTTGCTAACGAAATAATCGGAACCACCTACAACTGCGACATCACCATCACCAAAATCTGTAGTGCCGGAGTACATACCAGAGACATATACATATCCTGAATAATCTACAGTTAATCCTTTAGGCTGTATTGTTCCGTTTCCGCCAAAACCAAAGTTATTGACAATTGTTCCTCCTGCATTATAAACTCCAATCTGAGCTTGGTT
>JAFGVU010000263.1 GCA_016937855.1 Bacteroidales bacterium
TAAATAATACTGAATTAATAATTGTAGTTTCAAAGTTTCATATTCAATTAGTTCGAAAAACAATCTGACAAAAAGATTTTCGTAACAAAGAGAAGGGAATACGCTCTCTAAGTATTTCCTTTTTTTTTATCCCGTATTTTGTATATGTCCTACGGACAATTTAGGTTGGAGACAGGACTGTAGTTACTAAAATACATGTCCTACGGACAAAGTATTTAAGTCAAAAATGCTTAATTAATGCCCAATTTTATAACCTCAGAAGATATTAAGGATTAAATCAATCCAAAGAATCTTTATAAGATTTTAAATGCATCTCCCCGTCATGATAAACAGCATAAGTGAAATTAAATAACCAATCACCAAGATTTATAAAAGTTGTATTGTCTGATATTTTCTCCAAAATTGGAATATGTCGGTGTCCGAACACAAAAAAATCGACATGTTGAGTTTCAAGAACAGTTTTCGCATACTTAACCAGCCACTCGTCTTGGACATTGATTTTTTCGGGATATTTATGCGATTTCCGACTCGATGCTGACCAAGCCAAAGCAATACGAAATGATATTTCGGGATGAACAACTTTGAAAAGAAATTGAAAAAACTTAGAACTAAATATTTTCTTTAAAAAGTTATATTTTTTATCATAAGGTCCTAATCCGTCGCCGTGTCCAATGTATATAATTTTCCCATCAGCGGCAATTTGCTCAACGCCACGAATCAGTTCAACGCCAGTAACTTGAGGCAAATAACCAAAAATCCACATGTCGTGATTTCCGGTATAGTATTTAATTTTGATTCCGCTATCGGTTAGTTCCCTCAACTTTGCAAGCAATGTAACAAACCCTGCCGGGACAACATGCTTATATTCAAACCAAAAGTCGAAAATATCCCCGACAAGATTAATCTCACAAGCATCTGCTTTTATTTCATCCAACCATTTTACAAACAGTTTCTCACGCACCTGCGAACTATACTCACTATCGATGCCAAAATGAGCATCTGAGACAAAATATCTTTTTTTAGTTGTCAAAACAATAAAAATGGTTTATTTCTGTAATTCAACAAATTTAATTTTTCCAAAGATAATGTAAATCTAACTTTTTGAACATAATTATCAGTATAAAAAGTATTACTTACATCCCAAATGGCTTCAGAGCCGGCAACAGGAAAATACACACACAGAAAATCTTTAAAAATGTTTAGCTTAATCCCTGCTTCGTAAAGAAAATCAGGAGAGTCCTCGATGGGATTAGGGAAAGCTCCCAAATTCAAATATAAATCTATAATTCCCAGAGGAGTTTCGCTGTCTATATTTACTGCAAACAGCCAATTGTCGGTTTGTCCGAGTGGTGAGTACATAGTAAATCCACCGTCGTTTCTAACAAACTGATGCGCCCACAAATTTTCTGGATTCTGTCGGATATCTTCGGTGCGTCCAACAAAAAGATTGTCATAAAAATAATCCTGGTCGCCTGTATTGCCGGCAAGTCGATAATTATAATTTCCGTAGTATTCGCTTGCACTATACAGAAACTTTCCGGCAAAAAACCGCAACTTTAATCCTATACTTTCATTGTAATTGATTTTTTGAACATATTCAGCAGACAGCTTATTAAATCCCTTGCCTGAATGAAAATCAAGAACTAATGACCAAGGATTTATTGGGGTAAAATCGCGATATTCATACTTAATCTGTTGCAAATTAGCAACTCCATCCTCGTAAAACTTACTTGCACTAATGCTTTTCAATAAAATCTCAGAAATCGCATTATTATGAGCAGAAGTTTTAAAAGAGATTCTTATTCCGGGCGAAACTCTAAAATAGTAATCTTTTGTTTGTCGATCGAGTCCGAACCTACGTCCTGACACAAACAATTCAATCTCCCTAAAAATATTACTTTTGGGATGCAAATAATAAGACAAATTCCCCATTCCTGTAAACAATTCAGATTTAACTCCAAAAAGAGGCATCAACTGGTATTCAAATTTCCTTTTCGGAAATGGTGTCGAATACAAAAGAATACCCGGACTAAACCCATCAACAGTATTATATGATAATATCGGGATAATTGGAATATGATTTATCTGCGGGTTTTCAAGAAAGTTGGCAAAACTAAGTTTAACCGGCCGATTTGGATGAAATATACCTTTACGATAATAATTATTTGAACGATTAACATCATGGGTTTTAAAGTTTGGGTCTATCGAAATAGTTTTATCATCTCCAATAAAGAACTTCCTTTTTCCGGTGAATCCATCGACAATAATCATACTGTCTTCTATTTGCAAAAACAATGGAGAAAGCGTCTCTCCGGCATTTTTAATTATCACACTATCATTTTTGATTCGGCAAATTCTATAATCGGGAAGCTTATTAGACAATATAAAATCATCAAAAAACCACGAAATATTTTTATCAGTATTTTCTGCAAAGTGAGTAATAAAATCCTGTGGTACAATATGAGTATTTTTGTATTTATCAAAAAATGATCTCATAAGATTTTTAAACTCATCCGCTCCAAGAAACTCTTCGAGACTATATATTGCTATTACAGGCTTATAGTATGATAAAATAAAATAATTTAATGCTGAGAACTCCTCTGAAGTTAGCTTAGGATCTTGTTGAATATTTTCAGAGATCAAGTACTTCCAGGCTAATTCACGCGAATATCTTGCCGGCAGATTCTCCAGTCCATGCAAACGAATGGTTGAACCAATAAATTCCGATAGAAGCCCTTTTTCCTGATAATAAAAATCGAAATATTTACATTCATAAAAAGATGTAAATCCTTCATCAATCCACGGATTGCTTCTTTCGTTACTTGCTAACATTCCATAAAACCAATTATGAATAACTTCGTGAGCAATCACTCTTTCGAGAGTCGCTTTATTTGAACCCTTAACAACAGTAATGCCCGGATACTCCATTCCACCTCCGGCACCGATTGGAGCATCAACCGCTACACAATTATTAAAAGGATAGTCGCCTACATTATCGGTCATAAAGTCGATGGTTTTACTAATATATTTTACGGCATCCTGCCACAACCACGATTCCGATTTATGATAAAACGTCCAACAGGCGACATGTTTATCTCGATTCTTTATTTGATGTGTTTTTCTGTCAACAATAAAATCAGAGGAGGCGAACCAGGCAAAATCATGAACGTTTTTTGCAATATAAGTTATCGTTTTTTGCTCTGAGGAATCACCAAAAGAACCAATTTTATCAATATTTTTGGCATTAGAACAAATCTCGGCAAAATCCTCGAGTCTATGAAGCTCATTACGTGTGATTAAGTCGCCGGTTGCTGCTACTAAAAAATTATCCGGCAAAGTTATACTAACCTCAAAATCACCAAACTCGGAATAAAACTCACCCATATCCAGGTAAGACATTGGATGCCATCCATCAGAATCATAAACAGCCGGTTTTGGATACCACTGAGTAAGACAAAAATCATTATTCTTCCACCCCATACGACTGGTCAGAACAGGAATCTTAACAAAAATATCTGAAGTTAATATAAATGACCCTCCCGGAGGCAATGGTTGTGGCAGATATAAAATCTTTATATCAGAAACATTCTCTTTAAAATCATTAAAAACAACATCAACACCATCAACTTTAGTATCAGAGCACTCAAGATATCCACGATACTCATCCGTTGCATAATGAAATGAAGGATTTCCGAAACTCAACTGTTGAAGTGCAAATTCGGTATTATTACTTTCGTAAGCATTTGGCCAAAAATGGTAATAAATAAAGTCAAGAGTGTCTGCTGAGTTATTTTTGTATTCTGTTTCGATATTACCTCTCAAGGTTTTTGTTTCGACATCCAAAACAACATCAATTTTATGATTAACCTTTTGCATAAAAGAGTGCTGAGCACCAATAAGTTTTGCAAATAGCAGCAACAAAGTCAGAAACAATATTTTAATCAAACAAGATTTTGCCATTTATTCTTTGTCGATTTTTTTATTAAGCAAATCAATATCATCAGTCATAAACTGAATAACCATTTGTTCATCAATCAGAATATAAGCAGGTAATGACTTAACTCCGTATATTTTTGAAACCGCACCGTCCCACGATTTAAAATCGCATAAGTTTACACATTCTTCGATACCACTTTGTTTAATTTGAGACAGCCACTTTTCTTTATTTGTATCCAGAGATATTAAAATTATTTTAAAATTATTTTTATTACAAAATTCTGTCAGGCTCTGCACAGCGGAAACAGAAGGCTTATTCCACGATGACCAAAAAGCCAAAACAACTCTATTTCCTAAAAATTGATGCAGTTGTATTTTCTTACCGTTATTATCAGGAAGATCAAAATCGGGAGCTTCGCTTCCAACAGCAACATCAACGTATTCGCGACTCAATTGCTGTTCTCGTTGCTTATGCTTTGACACAACCGATTCCAATAACAAAACATGAGGAAGATCTGGATTATTCTCTTTAAGTTGCTGCAAGGCATATTCAAATATCTCGATATCATTTTCAATCATCAAAATTGGAGATGTCCCAATATACTGATATAGTGCCATATAAATAGTCGGCGAAGTACTATTTGATTTAATAAAATCTACTAAATAATCTTTATCTGACTGATACAATTCCTGAGCAAAAGTATTTACCTCAGACATAAGAGAGTCCATGTTATAGCCTTCAATCATTGCAGATGCCTTGACCTTATCTTTAAGTTGGTTAAGTTTATCGGAACTCTCAATTAACCTCAGATTCATTCGACGTAACAACTCCGAACCTTCTGACCCTTCGACTTTGTACGACCTTGCAATACCAGGATATTCGCCCGACAAATTAACTTCCTTTTCATCCTTTAAGGACATATAAATCATATTATTATCATCGATTTTAATTCTCAGGAAACCATGAGGAATAGAATCCAGAACAAACTCAAAAGCTCCCGACTCATCAGTTTTCTGAATTGCCAATGTGTCGATTCGATTGGCAGAAAGTAATTCCAGAACAATACTTTTATTACTGCAATTAGTGAAATTTCCTGTAATTGTAACACTATCCTCCGAACCATTTTTACACGATATGGTTATACCTATTAATAATATAAGGAATATTTTTTTTAGTAAAGATGTCCGGTTTTTAAAATTTATTGATTTCATTTTTTAATTTTGCAAAAAATTTTTGTTGACTTGAAAATTTACACAAATATAAACGAAAATATTCCAAACAATTGTGTTGCGACGATAGGATTTTTTGATGGATTACATTTAGGACACAAATTTTTGTTAGAACAAGTAAAAGAACAAGCTATTTCTAAAGGTAGGCAGGAGTTAATAATCAGTCTTTGGCCACATCCATCGTATTTGTTTAATCGACCAATTAAACTATTAAGTACATACAAGGAAAAAATTGCCTTATTTCAAAAATTAGGTGTTCAGAATCTGCTTATGTTAAATTTTACTGATGAGATTTCGAAAATGAGCAGAGTAGAATTTACTAACCAAATTCTAATTAAGAAGTTAAAAATCTCGGAGCTTGTAATGGGTTTTAACAATTCGTTTGGTAAAAAAGAGGAAATTAAGCAAGATTACGATTTAGCTATCCCGGTAAATACTCTTAACAGATACTATTTAGAAGGAAACATTGAGGTAAACTCTTCAATAATTCGACAAATGTTAAATTTGGGACAAATTGAAAATGCAAACAACCTATTAAACTACAAATACGCATTGTCTGGAACAGTTGTCAGCGGTTATCAGATTGGCAGAAAAATAGGTTTCCCCACAGCAAACATTGGAAATATTGATGAAACCAAACTCATACCCGCAAATGGAGTTTATATATGTCAGGTTTTAATTGAAGGGAGTAAGTACCCCGCGATGCTAAACATTGGAAATCGTCCAAGTTTTAATGGCAGTTCTTTAAGTATAGAATTTCACATTCCTGATTTTGATGCAAACTTGTACAACAAAGAAATCACAATTCGGTTTATAAAAAAAATAAGGGATGAAAAAAAGTTTGAAAACATTGACAATTTGGTTATCCAACTAAAAAAAGACAAGGAAACCACCTTAGCATATTTCAGATAATTTTGGCAATTGACTAAAACTGATTATTTTTGTACAGAATTTTAATTTAATAAATACATATAATGGAAGAATTAATTAGCACATTACCCTATAAAGTAGCAGACATGAGTCTTGCAGAGTGGGGACGCAAAGAAATAGAAATTGCAGAAAAAGAAATGCCCGGTTTGATGAGTATTAGACGTAAGTACTCTGCTGAAAAACCCTTAAAAGGTGCAAGAGTTACAGGATCATTACACATGACTATCCAAACAGCTGTTTTAATTGAGACTTTAGTTGAATTAGGAGCAGACGTTAGATGGGCAAGTTGTAATATTTTCTCGACACAAGACCACGCTGCTGCAGCTATTGCAGCAACTGGAGTACCAGTATTTGCATGGAAAGGCGAAACAATGGAAGAATATTGGTGGTGTACATTGCAAGCATTATCTTTTCCAAACGGACAAGGACCAAACCTCATAGTAGATGACGGTGGTGATGCAACATTGCTAATCCACAAAGGATATTTTGCAGAAAAAGATGCATCTACTTTAAATGTTGAAGCAGAAAATCACGAAGAAAAAGTTATTCTTGACACTTTAAAAAATGTACTTGCCCTAGATAGTACAAAATGGACAAGAACTGTTGCCGAACTTAAAGGAGCTTCAGAAGAAACTACTACCGGAGTTCACCGTTTATATCAAATGATGGAAAAAGGAAAACTACTTTTCCCGGCAATCAATGTAAATGACTCAGTAACTAAATCAAAATTTGACAACTTGTATGGCTGTCGCGAATCACTTGCAGACGGTATTAAACGTGCTACCGATGTGATGATTGCAGGTAAAGTTGTTGTTGTTTTAGGTTACGGTGATGTTGGTAAAGGATCGGCAAGATCGATGCGTGGCTATGGAGCAAGAGTTATTGTTACAGAAATTGACCCTATTTGTGCATTACAAGCAGCAATGGAAGGTTTTGAAGTATCAACTATGGACGAAGCAGTAAAAGAAGGAAACATTTTTGTTACAACTACCGGAAACAAACATGTTATCACTTTAGATCATATGCGTCAAATGAAGGATCAGTCAATTGTATGTAACATTGGTCACTTCGATAACGAAATTCAGGTTGATGCATTAGACGCAGCAAAAGATATTGTCAAAATGAATATTAAACCACAGGTTGACAAATATACTTTCCCAACTGGAAATTCAATTTTCATGCTTGCTCAAGGACGTTTAGTTAATTTGGGTTGTGCTACAGGTCACCCATCATTTGTAATGAGTAATTCATTCTCAAATCAGACACTTGCACAACTCGACCTATGGCAACACGACTATAAAGTTGATGTTTACAGGTTATCAAAACAATTAGACGAAGAAGTTGCAAGACTTCATCTCGAGCAAATTGGTGTTAAATTAACCAAACTCACAAAAGAACAAGCAGATTATATTGGTGTTCCAGTCGAAGGACCATATAAACCTGAACACTACAGATACTAGACAAATAACTCAATTATAAAAAAAGCGGATTAAAATTTAATCCGCTTTTTTTGTTCCATTTCAGCAAAACAAACCCGGACACTAATATTGATTATTGATGTACAGAGCACTATTGTCGAGATATGTTGCATACTGCAAAACAGGATATTTTGAAGGACTTTCGACAATCGACCCATCATAAATAGAAAATCTTGAACCACAATTCCGGCATTCAAGAAAAAGCCCTGTAGAGTCAACATCCAAAACAGCATTATTTTCGTATGGGTCATTTGGACAGTTGCGTTCATACGCCATATACTCATCTGTAAATTGGCAATAAAGAATAATCCCCTGAACTCCACCAGTTAAATAAAGATAATTTCCGGGAGTTTTAATCGACATATATTCCGGCAAATCAGGATAAATTACAAAGTTGACATAAACATACGGTATGCGATCTTCTCTATCGCACGAAGGAATTATACTTAAAGTTACTGAAGTTATTAAAATAATTAGTATCTTTGATAAAATATTTCTCATTTTAGACATTGTTTAATTATTATGACAAAATTAATTAAATTCCTACAAGTATTAACATTAACATCGCTTATTTTATTGCCGATACATGCTTTTTCTCAGTCTAACTACAGTATAGACAACGAGAAACACATGAAATCACAAAGAACAAAAAGGATAAAACCTACTCGAGAAGAGCGATACGTGATGAAAATTGAAAAGGCGACGATCAAAAAAGAGGCTAAAAAAAAGAAAAAAGATTACAAATTACATAAAAAGGCGGTAAGAAAACACAATAAAAAAATTAATGGAGGCGGAAAAGATTTGGTTGACGGCAAGAAGACATGGCGGCGAATGAAAAAGTCTAAACGAGAATCTGCAAACAAATCCAAATAATTTTTTTATGACACATTTATCTAATTTTAAATAAGTTAGGTATATATTTTAAAAAAAAGTTAATTTTTAACTTTAAATATTTTGGTCGTTAACGATTTGTGTATTATATTTACCGTTTTGTTAATTGGGTTAAGTTAAAGTATAAAGTAAAACTCTATTATGTTACGAAAATTACTATTTATCATTATGGCACTTACAGCAGTGAGTGCAAGTGTGTATGCACAGGGTACATTAAACGGTACTATTACTGATGCATCAACAGGAGAGCCAATCCCGTTTGCGAACGTGACGATTGAAGAGAATGGCAATGTTGTTACCGGCGGTATGACCGATTTTGACGGTAACTATAGTATTAAACCGATACCCGCAGGAAAATACACAGTATCATCATCTTATGTTGGTTATGCGACTTTGCAGTACACTAACGTACAGATTCCTGCAGGGAGTATTACTTTCCAGAATTTTAAGCTGAACCCTTCTGCTGAAATTCTTGCAGAGGTTGAAATCAGGGAGTACAAAGTACCTCTGATTGCCAAAGACCAAACTGCATCGGGAGGAACAGTTACTTCGGAGGATATCGCAAAAATGCCCGGACGTTCGGCTGCAGCTGTTGCTACAACAGTTGGAGGTGTATATTCCGAAGATGGCGAGGTAGGATCTATCAGAGGTGCTCGTTCCGAAGGTACTGTCTATTATGTTGACGGTGTTAAGGTGCGTGGTTCTTCATCAGTTCCTAAATCAGCAATTGAACAGGTTCAGGTTATTACCGGAGGTTTACCTGCTCAATATGGTGATGCTACAGGGGGTATTATTTCCTTAACAACTAAAGGTCCTACTTCTAAATACTTTGGTGGTGCAGAGGTTGTTACTTCACAATTCCTAGACCCATACGGATATAATCTGGGAGGTCTTATGTTGTCCGGTCCACTTTGGACTGTTGATGATGGAGATAACAGAACCAGAACTATTGCAGGTTTCCTTTTATCTGTTGAAGGTAGTTACGTTAAAGATCCCGGACCATCTGCTGTTGGCGAATGGAGAGCTAATGATGACGTTATACAAAGCATCAAAGACAACCCTTTGCAACTTGTACAAACAAATGATGGTGCGATAATTTATCAAAACTCAGACTATCTCCACGAGGATGCGTTCCAAAATTACAAAACAAGAGATAATGCTGAAAGCAAAAGTTTTAACATAGCAGGTAAAATTGATATCTCTCCTATTAGAGATCTTAATCTTACTTTTGGTGGTACAATAGATTATAGAGACCAAAGAGAGTATTCTTATTTAAACCAGCTTTTCAATTCAGAAAACAATGGTTATCTTAATTATAACAACTGGAGAGTTTATGGGCGTTTAACCCAAAAATTTAGAGATAACTCTGATGAAGAGAAAGAAGCAATCATTAAAAACCCTTACTACACAATTCAGGTTGATTACTCAAAAACTTTCGCGAAATATTATAATAAAGACTTTAACGACAATTTCTTCCAATATGGCCATATTGGTACATTTAATACCACACCTGAAAAATTCTATTCTTTCGGAACTGATACTTCAAGCGGTTTAGATGGGTTCATCCAGGAAACATGGTTCTATAGAATCGAAGATTTTGAATCAGGAACTTTAAACCCTGATTTAGCAAGATATACTGAGCAATATTTTAACTATTTTGAAGATTATTATTTTAAAGATGTTAACTCAGTACAACAAAATGGTGGTTTATTAAATGGTATGGGAGCTCCTAGAATTTATGGTATATGGAATAGCCCGGGTAATCCTTACACATCTTACAGCCTTAGTGATGCAACTCAATTTAGAGTTTCTGCTTCAGGTTCTGCCGATATTAAGAGTCACGAAATTAGCTTAGGTTTTGAATTTGAGCAAAGAAGCGATTCTTATTTTGCCGTTGGCCCATTTGGATTATGGACACTTGCAAGAAGTTTAACCAACTATCATATTCTTGAAAGAGACCTTAACAATCCTATTATTTATAGAGACGAAAATGGTATTTTCCTTGACACAATTGATTATCCTAGATTATATGATGCATCATCACAATCTAGATTTGATATTAAACTCAGAGAGAGTCTTGGTTTAGCTGTTGATGGTCTTGATTGGGTAGATATTGATTCTTACGATCCTGAAACATTTGATTTATCATGGTTTAGTCCTGATGAATTGTTTAATCAAGGAAGTAGCTATGTTGCATATTATGGTTACGATTATAAAGGAGATAAACTAAACTACAAACCTACTTTTGACGATTTCTTTAATAAAACAAATGAAGAAGGTTACTTAGAAAGACCTATCGCACCTTTTGAGCCTAACTATATTGCAGGTTACATTCAAGATAAATTTGCTTTTAAAGACCTTATATTTAATATAGGTGTACGTGTTGACAGATACGACGCTAACCAAATGGTTTTAAAAGATCAATTTACTCTTCACGAAGCTTACACTGTTGGAGATACTGATGACAGAGGTCTTATTGGAAGCACAGATCATCCTGACAACATTCCTGACAATGCAGTTGTTTATGTTAACGATTTATCATCTCCAAGTGCAATTAACGGTTACCGTGTTGGTTCTGTATGGTATGATGCAACAGGTACAGAAATTGAAAACCCAAGTTTAATTGCAAGTCCAAATGGTATTGCTCCTTACTTGTTAGATCCAGACGAGGAGCTTAACAGCAGTGCATTTGAAGATTACAAACCACAAATTGTTGTTATGCCTCGTATTTCGTTCTCATTCCCAATTTCTGACGAAGCATTATTCTTTGCTCACTACGACATCCTTTCAAAAAGACCATCGTACGCAGCTCGCTTAAATCCACTTGACTATTTATTTATTCGTCAGAATAACGACAACTTATTAAATAATCCTAATCTACAAACTGAAAAAACTATTGATTATGAATTAGGATTCCAACAAAAATTAGGAAATACTTCGGCTTTAAAACTTTCTGCATTCTATCGTGAGATGCGTGATATGCAGCAAGCAATTGCAGTTAACGGAGCATATCCAGTAAACTACTACACTTATGGTAACATCGACTTTGGAACAGTTAAAGGTTTTGGAGTAACTTACGATTTAAGAAGAACAGGTAATGTTACAATGAGAGCATCTTACACTTTACAATTTGCTAATGGTACAGGTTCAAGTTTTGAGTCTGGTGCTGCAATTGTAAAATCAGATAAACCTAACTTGAGAACAACTATTCCTCTTGATTTTGACCAAAGAAATAACTTTGCTATCACTGTTGACTATCGTTATGGCGGCAAAGTATCGGGTACTCCTTACAACGGTCCAAAAATTGGTGGAAAAAGCATTTTTGCAAATACAGGTGTTAACTTTGTAATCAATGCAGGTTCTGGATCACCTTACACTAAACGTAATCGTCCAAATGCAGGTACTGTTGTTGGTTCTCTTAACGGTTCTCGTAAACCTTGGAGAACAAGTATCAATATGCGTTTAGACCGCGACATTAAAGTTAAATTAGCAGATAAGAAAGACGAAGGTTCAAAAGAAAAATATGGATATATTAACGTTTATCTTGAGGTTTCTAACCTATTAAATGCACAAAATGTTATTGGTGTATATGAATACACTGGTAATCCGGATGATGACGGTTTCTTAAACTTTGCTGATTATCAATCAACTATTGCTACCCAAAACGACGAGGAAGCATACAGAAATTACTATGCAATGTACATTAACTCACCATACAACTATAGTTTACCTAGAACTATTAGATTAGGTGTTCAATTTACATTTTAATTAATAAATAATAAAGAATAATAATAATCGAAATATGAAAAGCCTAAAAAGAATATTATTTATTGCGGTCTTGAGCGTAATTTCTAATTACATGCTAGCTGACAAGTGGCAGGGTGCTCAAGCAGATCCAATCCCAACTCCTCGTGCTACCGAGAGTTGTGAACCGGGTCAAACATCGACAGAATTAAGTATTAACAACGTTAGAGCACTGATACATACAGGTGGCGATATGTGGTGGGATTTACAAGGAAAGGCATATTATATTGTTCCTGCTGACGGAACAACAAGTGCACTTTTTGCCGGAGCAATCTGGGTTGGAGGTAAAGACGCAAATGGTCAGTTAAAAATTGCTGCTCAGAAATTCCGTCAAAGAGGTATTGATTATTGGCCTGGTCCGCTAATCACCTCAGGTTCGGCTATTGCTACTGTTACTCAGGACATTTGTAGAGAATACGACAAACATTTTTATATTACCAAGGCGATGGTAAAAGAGTTTAGAGAATGGTATGCGTGTTCACAAGATCCTGATTGTAATACAGAAGAATTATTCCCGGGATACAGTATTCCTGAGATTATCATGAACTGGCCTGCTCACGGTCCTGAAGGTGGTTATGATTATAACCTTGCTCCTTTCTGGGATATGGATGGTGATGGATATTATAATCCTCTAATGGGAGATTTCCCGTATTACGAATTTGCAAACCAAGGAATTACTGATGACCCTGATTGTATGAGACCACGTAATCGTGAGCCTAAACTTTTTGGTGACGAAACAATTTGGTGGGTTTATAATGATAAAGGAAATATTCACACTGAAACAGGTGGAGCATCTATTGGTATGGAGTTTAGAGCTCAGGCTTTTGCATTTACTACTAATGATGAGCTAAACGATATGACATTCTATAATTATAACATTATCAATCGTTCAACTTATACCTTATTTGATTCATATTTTGGTGTTTGGACTGATGCTGACTTAGGCTATGCAAAAGACGACTATACAGGCTGCGATGTTCAACGTGGATTAGGCTACATGTACAATGGAGATAATAACGACGAAACTGCAGAAGGTATCCAGGGTTATGGAGAACAACCACCTGCCATTGGTATCGACTTCTTCGAAGGTCCTTATCAGGATCCTGACGGACAGGATAACTCTACAAGTTACGATACAATAAACGGAGTTAAAGTTCTTAACTGTGAAAAAGGCGACATCCTTAATGGAAACATTAATGGTCTTAACTACGAAGACGGAACAGTTGATAACGAGCGTTGGGGTATGAGAAGATTCTTATATTTTAACAACTCCGGTACAGGTGCAAACGCAAACACACTTGATCCTGTTACTGCAATACAGCACTATAATTACTTAACTGGATTTTGGTTAGACAATACTCCTTTGTGCTACGGAGGAACAGGTCACTATTCAGGTGGAGCAAACACCGACATGCCTACTGACTTTATGTTCCCTGGTAATCCAACAACTGACCCTTGTGGTTGGGGACAAGGTGGAATACCTCAGGAAGCTTGGTCTGAAGAAACTGAAGAAAACCCAGCAGGGGACAGACGTTTTGTTCAATCAGCAGGTCCTTTTACTTTATATCCCGGTGCTGTAAACGACATTACAATTGGTGCAGTTTATGCAAAGGCCCCATCAGGTGGTCCTTGGGCTTCAGTAGAATCTGTAAGAAGAGCTGATGATAAAGCACAGATTTTATTCGAAAATTGTTTCCGCGTTCTTAATGGTCCTGATGCTCCTGAATTAAACATTGTAGAAATGGATAAAAAACTTATTTTCCACATTTACAATAAATCCGGTAGCAACAACTACTTAGAAGAATATGTTGAAAAAGATCCATCTATTGTTTGTACTCCTGATATTGATCCTTGTGATGAATTTTACAGATTCCAAGGATATCAGGTATTCCAATATGAAAATCCTCAGGTTAGTATTTCGGACAGATATAATAATGCTCTGGTACGTCAGGTATTCCAATGCGACATTAAAGATGGCGTTGATCAAATAGTTAATTACACTTGGTCTGATGAGTTAGGAGCAAATGTACCTGTTGAAGAGGTTAATGGTAACGACAATGGTATTGTTCACACATTTATACTTGAAAATGACTTGTTCGCATCAGGCGACTCTCGTCTGATAAATAACCGTGAATACTATTATACTGTAATTGCTTACGGCTATAATAATTCATTACTCTATAATCAGGCAGTACAAGAAACTTTTAACGGTCAAAAGAAACCTTATCTTGCAGGTCGTAATAATATCAAACGTTATACTGCTATCCCTCACATTAATGATCCTGAAAATGGCGGAACAATCTATCAGGCCGACTATGGATACGGACCTCAAATTACAATGCTTGAAGGACATGGTAATGGTAACAATATTCTTGAACTAACTGAGGAAAGCATAAATGAAATTATGAGCGGTTATCCTTGGAAAGCAACTGCAAGAACATACGAAAATGGACAAGGTCCAATCAATGTAAAAATAATTGACCCATTAAATGTTCCTGAAGATACATATACCTTAAGATTTAAAAACGTACAAACTAACTCTTCGGGTATTTGTGGAACAACCAGCTCGGAGTTATCAAACGCATTCTTTACTCCTTTCGATTATGAAATAGTAAACTCTGCCGGTGATATTGTTGACAGCGAAGTTGCAGTTCAATATGGAAGCATAAACGAACAATTATTTATGGATTGGGGTATTTCAATTAGTATTGCACAACAAGATTTTGCAGGGGCAAAAGACAGAAATGAATATCAAAACGGTTTCCTAACTGCTAGTTTAACATTTGAAGATCCTACAAAACCTTGGTTATACTTCTTACCTGATGGTGACGGACAAGATCCTCTAAACTGGATAAGAGTTGGTACCTATAAAAATAATGAAGGTGAATTAGACCCATGTGGTGCAGATGCTAGTTACGACGACCTTATTGGTTATGACGACAAACAAGCATTTGAGAAAATTCTTGGTGGAACATGGGCTCCTTACCGTTTTGTAAGTTCATTCCAATATGGTCTTGCACTTAATGGTGCACGTAACTTCCAAAACATATTGAGGTACGAACCTATTTCTAGTGTCGATTTAGTTATTACCAGTGATAAATCAAAATGGACGCGTTCTTGTGTTGTTGAAATGTGTGAAAACGAATGGACTACAGACGAGGAATGTGGATTCTTAGAGCAAGTTACTCCAATTGAAAACTATTTATCTATTGGAAACGCACATAAATATGCACTTCGTAAGAGCCCTTCTGTTGACAAAGACGGAAATCCGGATAACTCAGGGACTCATGGTATGGGTTGGTTCCCAGGTTATGCAATTGACGTTAGAACCGGCGAAAGATTAAACATCGTGTTTGGTGAAGACTCTTGGTTAGCAAGTGAAAATGGTCAGGATATGATGTGGAATCCTTCTTCAGGTTTCTATGAAACTACAGGACCATTATTTGGTGGTAAACACTTTATTTACATTATGGGTAACAACCAAAACTTTGCAAATCAAGTTTATAACGCTCCTGCATACGATTCTTGTCAATGGATTTATGAAAACCTTTTAGCATACGAATCATCAGGTGTTGCATCAACTACTCTAAACAGAGCTTGGGCTTCTGCAATGTGGACAGCTATCCCTCTTCTAAATCCAAGTTTTGAGCACCTTGCAACTGATGTCAAAATTAAGTTAAGAGTTGCTACTCCGTACCATCAAGCAAAAGAAGAATTTGCTGTTAGCAATCCACAAAACGACAATTTCCCATTGTTTACATTTAACACAGCTGATGTTAAAACTATTACTGAAGACCTCGACCAGGCTGTTAGCGCGCTCGATCTTATCAGAGTAGTTCCTAATCCTTATTATGGAAATTCATACTACGAAAATACTCAGCTAGATAATTATGTACGTATTACTAACCTACCCGAAAAATGTGTTATCTCTATTTTTAACGCAAACGGTGGTCTGGTAAGACAATATAATAAAGATAGCGAAAGTACCTTTGTACAGTGGGATATGAAAAACTCTTATGGTATAACCATTGCAAGCGGTGTTTACATCGTTCATGTGGATGTTCCCGGAGTTGGTGAAAAAATAGTGAAATGGTTTGGAGCATTGCGTCCAATTGACTTAAATAATTTCTAAAATTGTTATAATATAAATCAAGAAATATGAAAAATTTATATTTAATTTCAACAATACTGATCACAGTTGCAGTAAGTTTAATCTCAACTGACGCATTTGCAGGAAACGAACAACGTGTTGGTTCTAGTGGGGCGGCTGAATTATTAATCAATCCTTGGGCTAGAAGTTCAGGTTGGGGTGATGCTAACGTTGCTTGTGTTGTTGGACTGGAAGGTATGTATCAAAATGTTGCAGGTATGGCTTTTACTCGTAAAACCGAACTTGCGTTTACAAACACTCAATGGATGGGAGGAGCCGGTGTTGTTATAAACAGCGGTGGATTTGCTACCAAAGTTGGAGAAACAGGCGTACTTGGCCTAAGTGTTATGAATATGAACTGGGGGAAAATTGACATCACTACTGCTGACCTTCCCGAAGGTGGTATTGGTACTTTTAACCCAACATACAATAACATTGGTTTAAGTTATGCAAGAGAATTCTCAAATAGTATTTATGGTGGTATCACTGTAAAAATGATAAATCAAAGCATTTTTAATGCAAGTTCGTCCGGATTTGCAATTGATGCAGGTATCCAGTATGTAACTGGCGTTGGTAAAGATAAAGCAGGTAATCGTAACCGCGACAACCTTCGCTTTGGTATCACTATGAAAAACGTTGGCACTACTATGAAATATACTGGTGACGGTTTATCATTCACAGGTTTTTCTGAAAACGGTACTAGCATGACCATAGAACACAGAAGCCAAGAGTTCGAATTGCCTTCACTTATCAAAATAGGATTCTCTTATCACTTTAAATTAGCTCCCAAAGTTGACGAAGTTAACGAAGAAGTTACATCTGACCACAACCTAATTGTGGCAGCAAACTTTACTTCAAATTCATTTACTAAAGACCAGTATCACATTGGTATGGAGTATGGGTTTAAAGAGTATTTCTTTGTTAGAGGTGGTTATGTCTATGAAGAAGGTATCCTTGATGTTGCAACTCGTTCTACTGCATTTACAGGCCCAACTGCCGGTTTAACTCTGCAAGCCCCAGTAAATAAAGAAAATAAATCAGTTATTGCAATAGATTATTCTTACAGATTTACTCAACCTTTTGGTGGAGTTCATACTTTTGGTGCCAGAGTAACTCTTTAGTAATAAATAACTTATAAAAAAATCTGCTTCGGCAGATTTTTTTTTGCTCTTTTCTTTTTATTTTAATTATTTATTAGTACCTTGCAGCAAACAATGTATAACTTTTTACATACTCTTGTCTATGAAAGTTTTCTATTTTATGATTTTAGTTGTTTTGATGGCCAATCCGCTTCATACTAGTGCACAAAGAACAACAGCAGACTGCGAGATAGCACAAACATCTACAGAGCTAGATATTAATAATGTTAGAGCCAGAATTCAATCTATTGGAGACATGTGGTGGGATTTACAAGGTAAAGCAGTGTATGAAATTCCTAAAGGTAGTGGGAAAAGTGCCCTGTTTGCAGGGTCAATCTGGATTGGTGGTAAATATGCAAACAATCAAACAAGAGTTGCAACAACAATGTTCAGACAAAGAGGTGTCGATTTTGCTCCGGGTCCGCTAATTACTTCCGGCGCTGATATTGGACAAACTTCTGTTGACATTTGCAGACAATACGATAAAATGTGGAGTATAACAAAGGACGATGTTAAAGAATTTAGAGCTTGGTGGAATTGTCAAAATAATCCAAATTGCAACTCCGAAGAATATTCGGAATATATCATCCCCGACATTATTACTAATTGGCCTGCTCACGGACCACAAGGTGGATATGATATGTACCTCGCTCCTTTCTGGGACAATAACAACGATGGATATTATAATCCATACGATGGTGATTTTCCGTACTTTGAATTTCCTGACGATAGCATTACTGATGATATTGATTGTTTGAAACCACGAAACAAAAGACAAGCACTAAAAGGTGATCAGGCGATTTGGTTTGTATTTAACGATGCCGGAAAAGAACATACCAACTCTGGGAGTGACCCAATTGGAATGGAGATTAGAGCAATTGCCTATGCCTATGCAACAAATACTCCTTTAAATGATTTAACATTCTATAACTACGAAATTATTAATCGTTCAACAGAAACTCTCTATGAAACATACGTTGGTTTTTGGACAGATGTTGATTTAGGATACGCTAAAGACGACTATGTCGGTTGCGACGTGCAACGTGGATTAGGCTATGCCTACAACGGAGACAATACCGACGAAACTGCTGAGGGGATAACAGGATATGGCTCCTCCCCTCCTGCTATCGGGATTGACATTTTCGAAGGTCTGTTCCAAGACCCTGATGGGCAGGATAATTCAAGCAGTTACGAAATCATAGATGGAGTTAAAACATTAAACTGCTCCCTGGGTGATATTATGAATGGAAACATTAACGGACTAAATTTTCAAGATGAAATAATTGACAATGAAAGATGGGGAGCTACAAATTTTATTTATTACAATTGTTCAGGATGTGGTAATATTGCAACCCTAGGTCCGGTAAACACACAAGAATTTTATAACTATTTAACCTCGCATTGGACAGATGGTTCACACCTACTTTACAATGGTACCGGTCACTACTCTGGAGGAGGAAATGTAGATGTCCCAACAAATTTTATGTTTCCGGGTAATCCAACAACTGATATTTGCGGATATGGTCAAAATGGAGTTGTAATGCCAGGATGGTCAGAAGAGACACAACCCAATGCTCCGGGAGACAGAAGATTTATTATTTCTAACGGTCCGGTAACATTTTATCCGGGTGCTGTAAATAATATAAGCATGGGAGTTGTATATGGTAGAGCAGTAAACGGAGACAATTATCAATCTGTCGAGGTTATGAAAAGAATTGACGATATGGCTCAAAACCTGTTTAATAATTGTTTTAGAGTTCTCGACGGTCCTGACGCTCCGGATCTTACAATAATAGAATCTGACAAAAAACTTATTTTTCATCTCGTAAACAAACCTGGTTCTAACAATTATCTGGCACAATACTCAGAAAAAGACTATAACCTCAAATGTGACCAAAATATTATTCCGTGCGATGAGTACTACAATTTTCAGGGTTATCAGGTTTTTCAACTTAAAAACCCCGATGTGGACATACTAAACGACAAACACGATTCCGATTTAGTTAAACAGATTTTTCAATGCGATGTAAAAGACACATTAGGAACTATAACAAACTTTATCTACGATTTTGAAAACGCACAATATATCCCACAAATTGAAGTATATGGAGAAGACAAGGGAATATCGCACACTTTTGTTATCGAAAAAGACATGTTTAGTTCCACAAACGACACTTTGGTTAATCAAAAAGACTATTGGTACACTGCTATTGCATACGCAGCAAACAAAACAATGCCATACGACGCAAACAATCCGGATAACTGGTATGGAAACAAAAACACTTATCTGGTCGGAAAAAATAATATAAAAACTTACACTGCTACACCACACATTCCAGGTATAGAAAACAATGGAACTGTTTATAATACAGAATATGGTTTCGCTCCGCAGATTATTATGACTGAAGGACATGGAAATGCAAATTGTATAATCGAACTAAGCAACGAAAGCACAGATGAAATAATGTCGGGTTACCCATGGAGAATAGAGGAGAGAACATACAAAAACGGCAAAGCTCCCATAAGCATTAAAATTATCGACCCGCTAAACATTCCCGCTGATGAATATGTATTAAAATTTATCGATGTCTCTACAAACTCTTCGGGAATTTGCGGGACTGAGTCTTCTGAACTGAGCAATTTGTTTTACGAACCTTTCAACTACTGCATATACAACTCAGCCGGCGACACGATATATAGCGACAATTCTGTATTTTACGACAAAGACTACGAGCAAATTTTCACAGATTGGGGTTTTTCTGTTAATATTACTATTCAGGATTTTGCCGGAGCAAAAAACAGAAATAAATATCAAAACGGTTTTCTCCAGGCAGAGATATTATTTGAAAATCCTGACAAACCTTGGTTAGATTTTATCAAAGATCAGGATAGTTTTGATGAATATAACTGGATAAGAGTTGGTACTTATGATAATAAAGAAGGTGAATTAGACCCATGTGGTCCAGATGCTAGTTACGACGATCTTTTAGGATGGGATGACAACGAATACTTTGAGAATATTCTAGGTGGTTCATGGGCTCCATACAAATTTACTAGTTCATTTAAATATGGTTTAGCTCTTAATGGTGCACGAAACTTCCAAAATATCTTAAGATACGAACCTATTTCAAGTGTCGATTTAGTTATTACCAGCGACAAATCTAAATGGACACGTGCGTGTGTTGTTGAGATGCGTGAAAATGAATGGCAATCAAACCCGGAATGCGGTTTTCTTGAGCAAATAACGCCTACGGTAAATTATTTATCGATTGGCAATGCCCACAAATTTGCACTAAGAAAAAGCCCTTCGGTTGATAAAGAAGGTAATACCGATTCAAGCGGCACTCACGGCATGGGTTGGTTTCCGGGATATGCAATAGATCAAAGAACCGGCGAAAGGTTAAATATTATTTTTGGTGAAGACTCATTTCTAACGGGCGAAAATGGTAGCGATATGCTTTGGAATCCCAGTTCGACAATAGAAACAACACATGAACCCATTTGGGGAGGCAAGCACATGATATACATAATGGGTAATAACCAAAACTTTGCTAATCCGGTATATAATGCACCTCACTACGATTCCTGCAAATGTATTTACGACAATCTAATTACTTATGAAACTACAGGAGTTGCTTCAACAAGTCTTAACAGAGCCTGGGCATCGGCCATGTGGTGTGCTATTCCGATTCTAAATCCAAACTTTGAGTTTATGGACTGTGATGTTACTGTTAAGTTGCGAGTCTCAACACCATATCACAAAGGAATAAACGAATTTGAAGTAAGCAATCCGGAAAATAACAATTTCCCTACTTTTAAATTCTCAACTAATGGACTGCAACCTGAAACCTCTAATTACGAAGCTCTTTCAGATGTTCTCGACATAATAAACATTGTTCCAAATCCTTATTATTGGGGCAATCACTACGGTAATTACACATACGATAATTATGTAAGAATTATTAATCTTCCTAAAATTTGTGAAATTTCAATTTACGCAGCTTCTGGAAACCTTGTTAGAAAAGTCACTAAAAACGATAGCAATTCCTTCTGGAGTTGGGACCTCAACGACAAAAACGGAAACAAAATCGCTAACGGAATGTACATTATACATATCGACATACCGGGTGTTGGAGAAAAAACTCTTAAATGGTTTGGTAGTACAGCACAGGAATAGAAATTATTTTACTTAAAAAAGCTTCACGAACTATTAAACCTTAAATCTGTTCTGCTAAAATCACATAATTTTGTAACTATCAAGCTGGGATTTATGGTAATAAAATGTTTAATTGTGCAGCATCCCCTATGCTATTATAATGTTTATCTCGCAATAAGCTTATTTCTCGAAATATACTTGAAAAATTACACAAAAAAACTTATTTGCTTTCTTTTAACGTTTCCATGTCCTAAAAACCGGACGATGGAAATTAAAAAAAAAATTCCGGCAATAATCTAGCAGCTGCATAGCGGCGCCCTATTTGTAATACCAATTTAATTTCAAAAAGCCCGATTGGATATTGTAATTATTTTGTGCATATGCAAGGCGAAAAATCTTGTCATAGCATTAGCTATGTCAATTTTTTTCAACGAAGCAGATGTGCAAAATAATCAATTTATATCGGGTGTTTTGATATTATATTGGTATAAAACCCATGTCCATCAAATTTTACTAAGCCGCGTAGCGGTGTCCTATTAAATTATAAACCTAGCTGAATCCAGACTTTACATTGCCGACAAAAACATTTATCGTGAAACAAAATTAATCAGGCAATGTAAACGTCTATAATAAGAAAAAGTAATTATCAAGCTGGGATTTATGGTGATAAAATGTTTAATTGTGCAGCATCTCCTATGCTATTATAATGTTTATCTCGCAATAAGCTTATTTCTCGAAATATACTTGAAAAATTACATCATTTTTTATTATATACAATCAAATTGTGTAACTTGCAGCCAGAATAAATAAAAATAATGTTTAAAAAGCTGAATAATATCTCGATAACTTATAAGCTTTCGGGCATAATAACTATACTTATAATAGTTTCTATGCTTTTTGTCGGAGTATTTACATACACAAACAACAAAGAGGCGATTATTTCGAGAACTTTCGAGCAATTAACATCCGTACGATTTGAGAAAACCCAACGACTCGAAAACTTTTTAAACACAAAGATTTTGGAGTTGGGACAATTTGCCAGCACTTCTGATGCTGTAAGTATTTTCGATTGCATGATTTACAACGACACAGCAGAACCAAATTCGGTAAACATCGAAGAGTTTAACCGTTTTATTGGAAATTATCTAAGAATGCAAGGACACGTAAACAAGTTCTTAATTTATTCAAGCAAAGGAGTGTTTTCTATATGTCCATTTGAATTGGAAACCAGCTTTACCCCACTTGTAATTGATGAATTAAACTTAACTATTCAAAATCAGATTACGAATAACGAGACAATTATATCTGATCTGATTATCAACGAAAATGGTGAAGCAGTTTTTTATATTTTAACAGCTCTAAAATGCGACAAAGATGGAATATACATTGGCTTTGAAATTCCCTCATCGGAAATAAATAATATTATGCTCGAAGACAATCCATACAATGGATTAGGTGCAAGTGGTGAAGTATATCTTGCCGGCTCCGACAAGTTAATGAGAAGCCAATCGAGATTTGTCGAAAACTCAGTCTTAAATATTATTGTCCCAAATCCGGTTTTGGAAAGCAATCAAAGTGAAATGTCGGGAACTAATATGCTACTAGATTATCGAAATGTTAGAGTTTTAAGCTCCTATGGAACAATTTATTGGGGATCTAACAAATGGATGATTTTTGCAGAAATTGACTACGAAGAAGCGTTAGTTCCTGTATATGCATTTAGAGACAGTATTATCTTTTTAGGATTGCTGGGAACACTAATGTTTACTGCGGTTGTTATGATTCTGATTATAACCATCACAAAACCGGTTGCTAAACTAAAAAAAGCAGCCGACGAGATCTCCGATGGAAATTACAATGTTAACATTCCTGTAAAAAACAACGATGAAATTGGGCAGTTATCGTTTACATTTAATCAAATGGCTCAAAAAATTGACGAACAAAAGAAAAAACTTGATCACGACAGACTTAACAGAGTTCAGGAAATGATTGACTGGCAAGAAAACGAAAGACAAAGACTTTCGCGCGAATTACACGATGGAATCGGACAACTACTACTAAGTGTAAAAATGAGAGTAGGAAGAATAAAAGGTAAAACTCCTAACGATGACGGCATTATCGAAGACACAAAAAATATTATTCAACAAACAGTTAGCGACATTCGCGATATTTCTAACAATTTAATGCCCTCTGTTTTAACAGAATTTGGCTTAAAAAAAGGTATTGAGAACCTTTGCAACGAAATTGTAATTAATCATAATATCGAAACCAAAATAGTTTCCAGCATTGATGAACTCAATAACACACGTACTTCAACTTATCTTTACCGAATTGTACAGGAAGCTACGACTAACTCAATCAAACACGCTAAAGCAAGTAAAATAATTATTACTTTGCACCAGATAGAAAATATAATAAAACTTACAATCGAAGACAACGGCATAGGTTTCGACACCGAAAAAAACAAGAATACTAAATCGAACGGATTGCGAAATATACGCGAAAGGGTAAAACTATTAAACGGAAATTGCAGTATCAGTTCTAAAAAGAATACAGGCACAATTATTAATATTGAAATTCCAATACAATCATAGTATGCAAGAGATAAAAATAGTATTAGTTGATGATCATAAAATGTTTAGAGATGGAATTAAGTCAGTTCTTGCTGATGAAAATAATATTTGTATTTGTGGAGAGTCAGGCTCATTCGAAGATGCAATTAGTTGCATAAAAACTTGTAAGCCAGACATAGTTTTAACCGACATCACATTGCCCGGAAAATCGGGAATTGAGCTATGTAAAACCATAAAGAATGAATTTCCTGAAATCAAAGTGCTAATGCTATCTATGCATCAGGATCCCGAATTTGTAATGAACTCACTTCAAAGCGGTGCACATGGATATCTACCAAAAGAAACCGGACACGAAGAACTGATTTTTGCAATTAAAAAGATACATCAGGGCGAGATTTATTTTAACCATGAGGTTTCACAAACTATAATTCAGGCATATCAAAAAAAAGAGAATCAAGACCATCTCAATCCAAAAGATATTTTATCTAAACGAGAGCTAGAAGTTTTAAAGCTTTATGCTGAAGGATATACAAACAGCGAAATAGCAGACAATTTGTTCATTTCTGTTAGAACTGTAGAGTCCCATAAAACGCATATTTTACAAAAACTAAACTTAAAATCTCATGTCGATTTAATAAAAACTGCTATCAAATATCAGATTATTAAACTCTAATTTTACGCGAAACACGTAAAACAAATCCGAATTTCTCATAAAACAATTAAGAGTATCCCGAATTGACGGGCAATGCTCCTATTTGCATCTTTGTTATGCAAATTTTAAAAATTATCATTATGAAAAAAATCGGACTATTTATTTTGTCAATTACCTTTATTATTATTGGATTTTCGAGCATTCTAAATGCACAAGATGAATCTCCTATCAGTGCAAATGTTGACCTTTACAGCAGATATGTTTGGAGAGGAACTGACTTTGGGTCATCGCCAAGCATTCAACCATGTCTGGAGTTTTCAAAATCGGGAATTACAATCGGAGCATGGGGAGCATATACAACCAACATCAACGCACCTGCTCAAGAAGCCGACATCTACTTAGGATATACTTTTTTAAACGATATGTTAAGTATAACATTTACCGATTATTTTTTCCCTACAGATGGTGCGGACAACGACTATTTTGTGTATGACAAAAACACTGCTCATGTGTTTGAAGGGTCTTTATCGTTTAACGGAACAGAAAATTTACCCATTGGTTTCCTTGTTGGAACTCTAATTTATGGTTCAGACTATGATGTGAATGGCGACAATAGATATTCTACTTATGTTGAGTTTTCATACTCACCAGAAATAAAAGGCATGCCAGTATCCGTTTTTATGGGTATAAATCTTACACCTGCATCAGACGATGACTTAAATGCATTAGTTCCTGTAAACGGATTTTATGGAAACGATTTTGGAGTGTGTAATTTTGGTTTCTCAGCAACAAAAAACATGAAAATTACCGATACTTTCGAAGTGCCACTTAATGTAAGCATAATTACAAATCCTATGAAAGGAAATATTTTTCTTGTTGCAGGATTATCTTTTTAAATAACTAAATATAAACTTAAACCAAAGTATTATGATTTTTAATGCAATTTTTGATTCAGGTACAACGGCTTTTATGATTTTATCAACGAGCCTTGTAATGCTTATGACTCCGGGTCTTGCCTTTTTTTACGGTGGACTAGCCGGAAAGCGAAATATTCTTGGCATAATGATGCAAACTTTTGTGTCGCTGGGGATAACAACTATTATGTGGATTAGTTTTGGCTACTCATTATGTTTCAGTGGTGGCGAAGGCGGAATTATTGGGAATTTAGATTTTGCATTCTTAAATGGAGTTCCCTTCGACCAAGCTTTCGATGCCGCAAACGGGAAGAACTATCCAACCTATATCTTTGTTGCTTACCAAATGATGTTTGCAATTATTACACCTGCACTTATCACCGGAGCATTTGTAAACCGTATTTCTTTTAAAGCCTATCTAATTTTCTTAGTTGTTTGGCAAATTTTTGTTTACTATCCATTTGTACACATGATTTGGGGTGGTGGACTATTAGCTCAATGGGGTGTTTTAGATTTCGCCGGTGGTGTTGTTGTTCACTGTACAGCAGGTTTTGCTGCATTAGCTTCTGTTATTTATGTTGGTAAACGCCGCGACAACAAATCGCTTCCTAACTCTATTCCGCTTGTTGCAATCGGGACTGGATTACTTTGGTTTGGTTGGTATGGTTTTAATGCCGGATCAGAACTTGCTGTTGATGAAATTACAACTCTTGCATTCCTAAATACAGACGTGGCTGCATCATTTGCTGCAATTACATGGCTGATTATTGAATGGACGCATACTGGGAAACCAAAGTTTATTGGTTTATTAACCGGTGCTGTTGCAGGACTTGCTACAATTACTCCTGCCGCTGGATTTGTTCCTCTTTGGGCTGCAATTATAATTGGCATTTCCGCTGGAGCAGTTTGCTATCTCGCAGTTCAACTTAAAAACAAACTCGGTTGGGACGACGCTCTAGATGTTTGGGGTGTTCACGGAATAGGTGGATTACTCGGTACAATATTGCTAGGCGTTTTTGCAGTGAAAGCTGTTGGCGGACAATCGGGACTTATCGATGGTGATGCAATTTTCTTCGGAAAAGAAGTTGCTGCTGTTGCAATTGCTGCCGTTTACGGATTCGTATTTACTTATTTAATGCTATTTATTATTAACTTCATCACAAAAGTTAAAGTTAGCGAAGCTGACGAAGACTTAGGCCTCGACGAATCGCTTCACGGGGAAAGAGCCTACGATGACGGTGCCTTATAAGCGTTAGAATGATTAGTGGGATGAATCGAAAAGCTGTCTGCTAATTAGCGGGTGGCTTTTCGTGATTTTTATCATATTTTGAAAAAAAATTGAAAGTTTTAATCATTGTATCAAATTTATTCTTAATTTTGTGTCATAGAAATCTCCGACAAGGAGGTTTCTTTTTATTTATATATGTTTGAAAATTAAAATATTAGCAATATGTCAGAAATAGCATATTTAACTGAGCAAGGTTTGATGAAACTCAGAAAAGAGTTAGACAAATTAGTAAATGTAGATAGACCTAATATATCGAAACAAATTGCAGAAGCAAGAGACAAAGGCGATTTATCTGAGAATGCAGAATATGATGCTGCAAAAGAAGCTCAGGGATTACTAGAAATGAGAATCAGCAAACTACAGGAAACAATCCGTAATGCCAGAGTTATTGATCCTACACAAATTGACACAGAAACTGTGCAAATACTAAATATAGTTAAGCTAAAAAATCTTAACAACAACTCTGAAATGGAATATACTATCGTCTCAGAGTCAGAAGCAAATCTTAAAGAGAAAAAAATATCTGTTAATACTCCTATTGCAAAAGGAATTTTAGGAAAAAAAGTTGGCGATGTCGTCGAGGTTCAAGTACCAAACGGTAAAGTCTCATTTGAAATTATTAACATTTCCATATAATGCCAAGTATTTTTACCAGAATAATTAATGGTGAGATTCCATGTTATAAAATTGCAGAAAATGACGATTTTATTTCATTTCTTGATATCAACCCATTAAAAAAAGGACACGCTTTAGTAATCCCAAAAATAGAAATCGACTATATTTTTGACAACTCTGATGAAACGCTTTCGAAAATAATGGTATTTGCAAAAAAAGTTGCCAAAGCTATCGAAAAAGAAGTTGAGTGTAAGAGAATTGGGATTGTTGTAGTTGGTCTTGAAGTGCCTCATACTCACATTCATCTTGTACCAATTGATGATGAAAAAGAACTATCCTTCTCAAACGAAAGAGTTAAAATGAGTCCTGAAGAGTTTGGTCTTTTAACAAAACAAATTAGCAGACATATAAATCTCTAATCTTATTATTGCTTTATTGTTGTCGAGAAGTTAGCTCCCTCCCTCCTTTTTCCGGTCATGTTAAAATAAGATACACCTCTTACATTTTTAACAACATTTACCTCCTACTCCCCCGATCAATGAGGGTTTTAAAAAATCGCATGGTGCATGGAGCATGCCCCATGCCATGTTTCTAGGAAAAGAAAATATGTATTCTAATTTCAAACCAACTAAATAGGGGCTACTGAACCTTTAGCTCGGCGCAGCCAAAAACACTTAACACATTGAATGTCAATTATATAAATGTGATTTCAGAA
>JAFGVU010000264.1 GCA_016937855.1 Bacteroidales bacterium
GACAGTTGTAGAAACGCATTTTTGGGTATTCATGGTACGCACAATCTCTCTCCAGTCATGGTTATACCCTTTTTGCTTCAATTGGTATATTTTCCATCATGTTATTTTATCTGCGAAACAAACTATCCCAGCTTAATAATTTATTTTAGTTAATAGGGAATACCTTTAAAAAAGCTGTCCATTACAACCTTTTTGCTTTTGGGGTTACATATTACTACTGCTTTAAATTCAATACATTGAATTGAAATGGTACAACGTAAGACCCTGTCACCGATATATACTTTCTCGTTAAAGAGTTTTTGCATTTCAACACGCATTCGTGAAATTAGAATGATTTGTATTGCGCCCCTTTTATTTAATATCCAACCATTTTTTTATTTGTGTGTGATAGCTTCTACTTGAAAAGAGTTTTGTTTTTTTGTTGTCGTTCAGAATAAAAACATATTTACTGTTGAAGTAACTTTGTATCTCACGAATTAGATTTTTGTTAATTATTATAGACCGATGAATTCGCATGAACGAGCCTGGAAGCCTTTCTTCCAACTCCTTCAATGATTTTTCTGAAATATTCTCATCTCCCTGAACGGTAACAACTTTCACGTATCTTTCATCGGCTTGAAAATAAGACACATCCTCGAGTTTAATAAATATCAACCTATTTCCTTTTTTAATTGTGATGGACGACATTTCTTGTTGTTCCGACTGACCATTCAGCTTTTCTAATATTCGCATTAGTTCATTTGGATTAGATTTTACAGAAAATCGCTTCAGCTTTTCAATCGTTTTTTCAAGTCGTTCAGCCTTTACCGGTTTCACAAGATAATCGATACTGTTTGTCTCAAAAGCATCTAATGAGTACTGATCATAAGCTGTACAAAATACGATTGTAGGAATTTTGTCGAGTTGCCTGATTAAATCGAAGCCTGTCATTCCAGGCATTTGAATGTCCAGAAAAATTAAGTCGGGATCCAATTTGTTGATTAACTCCAATGCCTTTCTGCCATTTTCTGCTTCGCCAACCAATTGGAACGTATCAGAATATGTGGTCAATAGTTCTTTTAATCGTTGTCTGGCTGGCGATTCGTCGTCGATTATTAATGTTCGCATTGCATTTTCCATTCATATTATTTTATAACATAGAATTGATTTCCAATATAACCATTTTCTTTGGTTCATTTTGCCAGCTTAATTGAGCCTTACCCTTATAGTGTAGTTTAATTATATCCTGAATGCTTTGTAGTCCGAAACCACTTACGAGCCCCTCCGGAAAAGCAGGTCCATTATCAAAAACCTTAATCATGATTCCGCCATGAGACTTTTGAATGGATAACTCAATATGACCTTCATCTTCTACATTAGCTATGCCATGTTTGATAGCGTTTTCAACTAAAGGCTGAATGATATTTCGAGGTATCAATATCTCTAATACATCCGAGTCAACCTGAATTGAATATTTAAGGCGTTCAGCGAATCGGATCTTCTCAATTTTAAGATATGACTTTATCATTTCCAGTTCCTTTTTTATGCTTGTTGTTTGCTCGCCAAAACGATTCGTAGAATACTTATATAAATCAGACAATGCGATTGCCATTTGCTCTGTTTTTTCAGGATTACACCGAGCCAGTCCAGCTATTGAATTTAAAGAATTATACAAAAAGTGAGGATTTATCTTAGCATTTAACGATTGTATTTCGGCCTTAGCATTTAATTCTTGAAGCTTTACTAATTCAAAATCCTTTTTCCGGATAGTAGAATCGCCTACTTCTTTTATATACAGCAATAAACCACGCCCACTTGCTACAATAAGGCTGAATGTAATAAAACTAATTATACCGGCTGTGTTAAACCGGGTGGGGACTATTAATTTTAAAATGATTGGGGGTATGTTTAAAATTACAAAAATGGAAATCATCCGAAAAAATGTTTTTTTAGTAAAAGACATACTGGGACGTATAAACAAATACTCAACACCAAACAAAATAATTGCTGCAATAACAGGTAGGATAAGTAGTTCGCCAGCAATCATTAAATTTGAATTGAAACGATCAAAATACACTCCGGTATTTGCAACAAGTTGAAAAACTAAATGTATCACGTTTGCAGTTGCTCCCACCAGCAGGGCGATTGTAATGTATCCAACAAATTTGCGTTTATAGGTTCTGAATATGATTGTTTTGTAAGACAATGCTATGGCTAGCAGTATTATTAAAACAGCAAGAAATATTTTAATAGATTGATATTCATGTTTATAAAGAAAAGCTCTATAGTACTTGCGTGAATAGTTTCCTACAAGGTGATGCTTGAATTGTTCCAGGAAATCATCAGCGTATAGTTTTTGCAATAAAAACTTATCAACTTCAGAAAATTCGGTATTATGTGGTTCGTAGCTAAAATCATTAAATACAGCGTTTTCGAAAAATGTTTTTGCGCTTCCGGGGTCTCCTTTTATTGTACACAACGATCTTAACACGGCATATTCAATATATCGTTTTCGCTCACCAAAGCTTATTGTATCGTTACGCTGAATATGGATAGTTTGATAGTATATTTCAGGCTGAGATATTCCTTTAAAGCCCGAATAGAAAATCTGATTTCCATTTATGTTTGTTGATCGCTTTATGTGACCATTCGAATTGATTGGGTTTTTATTTATACTTAGAAAAATTAACTCATAGGCAACATCAATTTCAGAGAATGGATTCGATGAATTGCAATAACCGATATTTTTGTTTGGAATTAATGCTTGTAGCTCTTCTAATAAATTAGTTACAATTATGCTGTCTTCTTTACTGTCAGTTGTAAGCTGAATATAAATGTTTTTCTGAAATTTCGATGTTATATTATTTTCACCATCAAACAAACGTTCTTTAATAAACTCCCAATATTGTTTTTCGGTATCAGCATCTAATGCTTCATTGGCAGACCATGTCTGGTTAAAGCAGATAAAGAATAACAGTGTAAGAAAAAAAGTTTTTGTTTTCATGATCAATTGTTTTTAAAATTTAGCAATTTGTTTCATCACAAAAGAATACCATATTACACTGTTTTTTATATGAAATCGGATGAGCTACAAATAGTTTGTATGAACTGCAAAATCTTATAAAATCATTTGATTGGTGAGGACATTAATAATATCTATACAGACTTTGATATTTTAATCAGATTGTTGATTTGGGTAGAAATCAATTCCCGATTTGTAACATAAATATGGCCAAAAAAGTAAGGTTATTAACTCCTTGTTCTTCTTTGAATTAAGTTCATTAATACGAGGTTTTAAATACAATGAAATATCTAAAGGCGAAATTTCCCCTACAGCTTCATCCTGTTGTTTGATGTATTGAGCTAATTCAGAATTATTATTTTCTAAATAATATTCTAAATAATGACTAGACAACCTAACAACGTTGTATTTGTATTTATATTTGAAACTCTCAAAAATAGAATCTGGAACACTATTAATATTTTTGA
>JAFGVU010000051.1 GCA_016937855.1 Bacteroidales bacterium
ACCGACGAAACTGCAATTAGCTTTAATTCAAATTCTACTGATGATTTTGACAGCTATTACGATGCTTTTAAATTGTTTACATCAACTGCAAACGTGCCTCAAATTTATAGTTTTATAAATGATAATTCTACAATTTGTGCAATAAATTCTGTGCCTGATATTTACACCGAAAGGATTATTCACGTGGGCTTTAAAGCAACAAACAGTGGTGATTTTACTATTACTGTTAATGATTTTCAATTGTCAGAATATCATGATGTTTACTTTGAAGATACTTATACCGACGAAACTTACGATTTGTATAATTTAGACTATACTTTTAGCTCTGAAATTGGTCAGTTTGATGATAGATTTATTATAAAATTCAGAGAAAATTCTACTGAAATTAATGATCTAAATAATTTGCCCAATGTTCAAATTTATAACTATGGTGATTACCTGTTTTTATCTTCTGAAATTGATGACGCAATAGTTGGTAAAATTGAGCTGATAAATGCAGTTGGACAAACAGTTATGCTTACTGAAAATGACAACTTATACTATACAAAAATTCCGCTTAGTTGCTCAAACGGAATGTATGTTGTAAGATTAATAAACAAATACGGCATGGTTACATCTAAAATTATTGTCAATAGATAAATTTATTAGTCACATTTTTTATTTAAGTTATTTAATTTTTAAAAATTGATTTGGCTTAATACCCGCTTTATTCGCAAAATGAGTAAGCGGGTATTTTTTTTGACTTTATGAAAATTACACATTCAAGCAAAAAAAAAAATTGAAATTTGTTCAAGATAATTTACAACTTTATAAAGTTTAAACTTATATCTAAATAATTTAAAGGTAAAAACACCTAAAATTCAGTTTATAAGTAAATTAGGTAACTTCAGTCTTTATTTTTTCGGATATTGAGTATAAATAGCTTGTAGTTAGATTTTATAATTACCTGCAATTATGTTACTTATAGCTACAACTTAAAACTTTATTTTATTATTTTGATAATCTAACCAATTTTTATTTATTAAATGGTGTCTTATTTGCAAATAAACCTAAATCTTTAAATCGTATTATTGATATTTTGTAGTAATGTATTTATAATATATTTATTGCAATTTATGTTAATCGGCTTTTTTATAATTACTTTGTTTTTTTAATAATTCCTAACTTGTAAAATTTTTGTTTAGATATAATTAAGATATTATATAAAAAAATTATTTGTTGAATTTAATCATATTTCTATTGTTTTTACGGTTTTGAATTTATTGAGTGAAACAATAAGTTAATATGTATTTTTTTTGCTAAATTAGCGGTTTTTTTATTTTAATAATATGAGTGCTTTTTTAGTTGTTAAGTATTGTTTTTTTGTACTTGTATTTTTTTATCATATACGTCTTGTCTCTATTTTTTGTTTCGTCAAAAAAAACAGCAACACTTGTTTTGTAAGTGTTTGATAATCAGCAGTAGAAAAAAAATGTTTCATGTTTTGTCAAAAATATTCACCTTTTAAATTTTATTTATGTATATTTGTTTCAGCATTTTTTTTAAAGTTTGTTTTAAACTTTATATAAAATGAATGAAATTTCTTTCTAAACATTAACCTCGTTCACTATGAAAAAAAACCTATCTATTTCGATTTCTCAGCTTCTTAAGGGATTTTTTGTTCTTATTATGGCTGTTTTTGTTCACGGCAATTTATTTGCACAAAGTTTTGATTTTAATATTAACCAATTAGATTACAAGAAAATACCGGACGCAAGAGTTGTATATATTAATAACAATACTCCGGCTGTAGTTAATATGGATATGTCCTTCCTTTTTGATAATAATCAATTTGATTACGTCTATATTAGTGATCAAGGTTGGATTAGTTTTGATAATAATACTACTTTAAAATCATTAGTATTAGAAAGCAACGCTCAAACATTTATATCCCCTCTTGCCTTTTTTGATAAAAACGGCGATGCTTTAAAAAATTTTGATGTTAGTTACAAAAAAATTCTTTTTTACAAAGATGCTTGTTTCGTTGTTCAATGGGAAAACGACGAAATTGCTTTTCAGGCTTTTCTATACGAACAGGGTAGTATAGAATTTACATATCATCTTAAATCTATGCAAGAAACTGATTTGCTTGCTCAATCTTCAAACATCTTATTCGGAGTTGTTAATTCTGAAACGTATATTGGTTATTTTCCTTTTGATTTTTTAAATAAAAAAGGAAAAGATTTACCTTTAGATGAAATTGTTAATCTAAATACAAATAACAATACTCCTATAATAAAAAATAGAGTAGGATTTAATAATTTAAATGGACCAACTCCCAAAACAATAACAACTTTTACATCCTCTGGAACATGGACTTGCCCTGCTGGCGTAACCGAGGTTACTGTTCACTGCATTGGCGGTGGCGGCGGTGGCGGCGGCACTAAAGCAAATAATGCTTATGGTGGCGGAGGAGGTGCCGGAGGCTCTTATGCCAGAAAAATTGTTACTGTTGTTCCGGGTACTGATTATACTATTACTGTTGGTGTAGGAGGAGTTGCTGGGAATAATGGTGGTGGAGGTATTGGTGGAGCATCATGGTTTAATACTACTGGAACTGTTTATGCCGTAGGTGGAGCAGGAGGAAGTGAACCAAACGGTGGAATTGCAGTTGGAGGAAATGGAACAACCACCGGTTGTATAGGAACAACTGTATATGCTGGAGGAGATGCCGGAAACGGAACTGGGAGTGGCGGAATAAGTGGTGGCGGCGGCGGCGGTGCTGGTTCAAATGGAGCAGGAGGAAATGCATCTAATAGATTAGGAGGTATTGGAACTACAGATAATGGTGGTACTGGCGGAAATGGAAGAAGCGATTTAGAGGGAGACGGAAGAATTGGACTTGATTATGGAGGTGGAGGAAGTGGTGCTTTTGTAAAAGACAATACCGACCATTTAGGCGGTGCTGGTGCTGACGGAGTTGTTTGGCTTGAATATACATCCACTTTATCAGGAACAGAAATAGCTTGTTTTGATTTTGATAGCGGAACTGACGGTTGGACAGAAGACAATGGCACAGATTGGGCACTTGTTACCCCTACAGGAGGAGACCACACTGGAGGGGGAGACGCATGGATAACTGGCGGAAATGGAAATTACGCTCTAAGCACTGATAGCTGGCTCATATCTCCTGTTATAGATTTATCCACAGGAACAAATGCATACATGACTTTTTATATGTGGTTAAATTCTGAATCAGGATACGATGGAGGAAATCTTGTTGGTTACGACGGTACAGGTTGGTATGAAATTCCAGCAGCCGATGTATCCCCTACATATAACAGCGTCGCAGGAGGCTGGGATGCTTGGGGCGGTACTTATGCTGCTTGGACAGCTGTTACCGTTGATTTATCTGCATACACAAATTCAGATTTTCAAGTAGCATTTGATTTTTATAGTGATGTTTCAAATAGTGATGGCGGATGGGCAATTGATGATGTTTGTTTTTATAATACTCCTTATGCTGCTTGTTCAGGAACACCAACTGCCGGAACAATTACTTCTGATATAGCAGATTTTTGTGGGACCGGAACGCCAACTTTAACTGCAGCAGGTTATGAGTCTGGTGTTACTGGAATTACTTTTCAATGGCAATCTTCCCCAGATAACTCAGTTTGGACCGACATAATTGGAGCAAATTCTACAACTTATACTTCTCCTGAAATATCTCAAACAATGTATTACAGGTTAAATGTTACTTGTACAAACAGTAGCACAACAAGCACAACAAACGTTGTAACTGTAACAAACATTTCTCAATCTATTACAGGAACAAACTCTCCTGTAAATATTGCTTGTAGTAATACAGCTAATTTAACAGCCACTGCAACAGGTGGAACAATTTATTGGTACGATGTTGCTACGGGAGGTGCTGCTCTTGGAACAGGTGGTTCATTTACAACCCCTGTTCTTACAGGAAATACAACTTTCTATGTGTCTGCTGGAACAGTAGGTTGTGAATCATCAAGGACGCCTGTAAATGTTGTTATCACATCAGGTGTTACTGCCCCTGATTGTGCAAACTTAACCAGCCCAACTAATGGAGCTACAGGTGTTGGAACCGTAATATTAAATTGGGACGCTTCAAATACAGATTGCCAGCAAGCTACAAGTTATTTATTATACTTTGGAACAGATAACCCTCCAACAAATATTGTAAATGGAGCAGATATTGGCAACGTTACTTCATATACCCCGGTTGGTTTAGTTCCTCCGGAAACATATTACTGGAAAATTGTGCCAACAAATTCAGTGGGTGATGCAAGCGGTTGTGAAATATATTCATTTACAACAACAGATATTACTTATTGCGACCCTTCAAATGGAGTTCCTTCTTCTACCTATTTTATTGATGACTTTTCTACTACTGGAGGTTCAACAAATATAACTAATAACAGTTCAGGCTATTCAACTAACGGATATGGCGATTTCACTGCAATGACTGTTACGGCTTTACCTTCTGGTACAGTTAATTTTTCAATAAGTGGAGGTGGATCTAGCTTAACTTATGGTTTTGGTATATGGGTTGACTGGAATCAAGATGGAGATTTTGCAGATACTGACGAAGAGGTTTATATGTCTTCCGCTTATGCAAGTTCGGTTTCGGGTAGCTTTACTTTACCTGCTGGTGCTGTAGTTGGGAGTACCAGAATGAGAGTTATTAGTGACTATCTAGATTCTACCCCTGAAGACCCTTGTTGGGGTGATTCAAATACTGAAGCAGAAGATTACACTTTTACTGTAGGAGCATTAGCTGATTGTTCAGGTACACCAACTGCCGGAACAATCTCTTCTGATATAGCAGATTTTTGCGGATTTGGAGAACCAACTCTTACTGCTGCAGGTTATGAATCTGGTGTTAGTGGCATTTCTTTTCAATGGCAATCCTCTCCTGATGGAACTAATTGGACTGATATTGCCGGAGCCACATCTACTTCTTTAACTGACAATATTACTACAACAACATATTATCAATTAATTGTTACTTGCGATAATAGTGGTATTAGCAGTACAACAAATAGTGTAATGGTTGAAAATACGTCAGATTTAATTACTGGTACTAATGTATCTTATTCCGGTGTTTGTAATACTACCGCCACCTTAACCGCCACTTCCGATGGAGGAACAATTTACTGGTACGATCAGGCTTCCGGTGGAACAGTCTTGGCTTCCGGTTCGCCATATTCTCCAACTATAACAGGAAGCACTACTTTTTATGTTGCTGCCGGAGATGGAGGAACTACAGGTAATGTAGGTAAAGTTACAAGTGATTTATCTGATGGATATTATGGAAGTATTGGTACGGGTTTAGTTTTTGATGCTTTAACCGACATGACAATTGTTTCTGTTGATGTTTACGTGCAAACAGCAGGTTCTGATGTTTCAGTAAAATTATTAAATAGTGCAGGTACTGAAATAACTTCAACTACTATAAGTTCTTGTCCTGCCGGATTACAAACTCTTACATTAAATTTTAATGTTACAACCGGAACCGATTATAGATTAGTTTCAAATAACACAACAAATTTAGCAAGAGATTTTTCATCCGATCTTGGAGTTACTTTCCCTTATACATTATCGGGGGTTTGTTCAATTACTGGTGGTTGGTTAAGTAGTGCAGCAGCTACATATTATTTCTTTTATAATTGGGTTGTAAGCTCTGGCTGCGAATCTGCTCGTACGCCTGTAGATGTAACCGTAACAAGTGGCCTCTCAGTTCCTTCTTGTTCTGCAAATCCATATCCATTAGATGCAGCCGTTAATATTGACCCTGACGACGATTTGTCATGGGACGCTTCAGTTGATCCTTGTCAGCAAGCAACAAGTTATATTTTATATTTTGGAACAGATAATCCACCAACAAATATTGTAAACGGTGTTGATATTGGAGATGTATTAAGTTATGATCCGGGTTTATTAAATGTTCCCGAAACTTATTACTGGAAAATTGTTCCTGTAAATTCTGCCGGAACTGCAACCGGTTGCGATGTATGGTCATTTACTACTGATTATACATATTGCGAATCGTCGGCAAATTACACTTCTTATATGGATATTACAAATGTTACTTTTGAAACTATAAATAACAGCAGTTCTTACAATTCATTAACCGGTTCTCAAGGAACAGCGTCCGGAACAGAAGGAATGTATAGCGACTGGAGATCTTCTGCGGTTCCTGTTCCAATAGTTTCGCAAGGGCAAACTTATCCATTTTCGGTAACAATTGATGATGCAGGTACAAGTTATAGTCATAGAGTTGATGTTTATATAGATTTTAATCATGATGGTGATTTAGTTGATGCAGGAGAAGCTATATCAATTTTCCCTTATGCAAATCCTTCTACACCAAACACTACAAACGTAAATATTACAATACCTATTGATGCAATAACAGGAAATACTTTGATGAGAGTTATTGTTGTCGGTTCAACTTCTTCTTCTGCATGCGGAACCTATACTTATGGCGAAACAGAAGATTATTTGTTGCAAGTTGGAATACCCGGAACAAACACAATCACTGCCGGAGCCGGTGCTGAACCCGCTTTATTTGCAACTTCTATTGATACTCAAGCAGGATCTGTTTTGAATTTTGATTTTACTGTAAATGATGATGGAGATACTCCTGCTACTGATAATTTGCCAACTTTAATTTCTCAAATTACTATAATTCAAGGTGCCGGTAATACAATTACCGATTGGTCATCTGTAATTGGAGGTGCTGTATTAGAAGCAAGTGATGGTACAACTCAAACTGCAAACGTTACTATAAATCCAACATCAATAGTTTTTTCAAATGTTGATAATAGTGGAGGCGAAGCAAACTTGGGTGAAATTGATGATAATGATAGTAAAACATATACTCTTAAAGTATGGCTAAACTGTCCATTAACTGATTTAACCGAAGGCGATAATTTTGTTTTTAAAGTTAATTATGCTACTATTCTTGTTGAAGGTTCCGTAAGTAGTGGTTTTGCAATAGGTGAAACCGAAAATTCAGGTGCTGCAAATAACGCTATACAAACAGATGCTACTCATATTGAAATTATTGAACAACCTACTAATGTTGAGGTTGGAATGGTAATGTTTCCTCATTTTAAAGTTGCTGCTGTTGATGATTGTGGTGTTATTGATTTAGATTATGCCGGTTCAGTTTCTTTGTCTTCTACCGGAGCAATGACCGGAGATCCTATTACGGTTAATTTTGTTGATGGAATTGCTGTTTTCGAATTGATACATACTGTTGCTGGTAGTGGTTATACTTTAACTGCAACAAGTGGAGCTATGAATGTTATATCAGATCCATTTAATGTTGTTATTAAAGACTGTCAAATAGTTACTACACCGGCTTCAACTGCCGGAGAACTTTTTTTGTGCCAAGGTGCTGTTGTTGATTTTGATGGCGTTTATTCAGGTGTTGGAACTCCAACTAGTTGGACTTGGAGAATGGGTGACGGACACGAAGTTTCAACTGAAGATGTTAGTGATTACTTATTCGATGCAGCTTCAGGATATTATGTTGAATTAACTGTTCATTACGAAGGATTAGCCGAAGGTACTTGTGCTACTGCTGTACATATTATGGTATCTCCCGGGCCTACTATAAACAATGTCTCTTCTGATATTGAATCTTGTGATGGATTTACTTATGATTTAACTGCAAGCGGAGCTCCGGGGTCTGCTATCGAAGTTGTTGGATATTCCGGTACAGGTGCTGTGGCTTTATCTCTTGCTGATGAAACATATTTGCCCGATATTGAGAACGATGCAGAAATATATGAGTCTTCTTTAGAATATACTCAATTTGACCCTACTTCAACTTTAACTAATGGTAATTTTGTAACTGTTTACGCTAATTTGGAGCACTCATTCTGGGGCGATTTAGAGATTTGGTTAGAATGTCCTAATGGACAAACTGCTCATTTAACTGATGGACAAACAAATGGTTGGAATGGTTCTGGTGCATCTGGTACTTTCCTTGGCGAACCCGTTGACGAAGATGTTATTGGTACTCCAGGGAACGGAATGGAATACAGATGGACTATGGTTGCTCCTACTTTTGGTGCAAGTATGGACGATATTTCTTTTATTTCTCCTTTCCCTTACGAAGAATCTTATACCGATAATGCAGGTACTGATGTTAATAATCACGATTATTATCCTGAAGGGTCTTATTATCCTTTAGATGATTTTTCTAATCTTATTGGTTGTCCTTTAAACGGA
>JAFGVU010000052.1 GCA_016937855.1 Bacteroidales bacterium
GACAAAAAAAGTAAGGCATAAGCAGTTTTTACTAACATTCATGTCCTACGGACAAAAATGTCAGAATGCTTAGTTTATTGTTGGACAATCCTTAGTTTAATCAAAGTCATTGTAGAGCTTAATGATAGATGTGATTATGCATAATTCAGGTTTTTGTCTTACGATTTAAATAAATCGACTAGAGCATGGGGTATAGGGCTAGTATTGTGAGTTGTAATATATTTGTGCAAAATTCTGATTATCAAAGCACAAAATGTTAAAAATTCCTACACAGAAAAGCCCCATGCCCCATGCAATTCATTATAATCCTAATTCTATTTTTAAACCAGCTAAATAATTACAAAATAATAATACAAATAGAAAACTATTTTGCAACAAATTCTAAAACATTTTCTGTTATATATTTGAGCGTATCATTATCAAGCTCGGTATTCATGGGTAAACTTAATACTGTTTCACAAAGTTTGTCGGTAACAGGGAAATCACCCGCATCGTATTTAAACTCCTGAAATGCTTTTTGATTGTGCAAAGCAACCGGATAATAAACAGCAGAAGCAATTCCTTTGTCTGATAAGTGTTTTTGTAATCCTACTCTGTCAACATCTTTTAGTATTAAAGTGTATTGATGAAATGTATGAGTTGACTTTTCAAATCTTTTTGGAGTAATTATTTTATCACAGTTTTTAAACGCATTGTCGTAATAATCGGCAGCACTTCGCCTTGCAGCATTGTATTTATCAAGCAGAGGGAGTTTTACTCTAAGCACAGCCGCTTGAATAGTATCAAGTCTTGAGTTTACACCAATATTGTCATGATAATATCTTACTTTCATTCCGTGATTAACAATTGAGCTGATTTTCTCGTTTAAATTATCATCGTTAGTGAAAATTGCTCCTCCGTCACCATAACATCCAAGATTTTTTGAAGGGAAAAAAGATGTACAACCAATATGGCCAATTGTTCCTGCTTTCTTAGTCCAGCCTTTTGATGAGGTAAAATCGCTGCCAATTGCTTGAGCAGTATCCTCTATTACAAATAAATTGTGTTTCTCTGCTATTTCCATTATTCTGTCCATGTCGGCAGTTTGCCCAAAAAGATGAACAGGTATTATTGCTTTGGTTTTTGGTGTAATCGCAGCCTCAATTCTGTCGGGATCGATACAGAAAGTATGCGGATCAACGTCAACCATAACAGGAGTTAGTTTTAGCAAGGCAATTGTTTCAACTGTTGCAATAAATGTAAAGTCTGCAGAAATCACTTCGTCGCCAGGTTGTAGTCCAAGTGCCATAAGAGCAATTTGTAGGGCGTCGGTTCCATTGCCGCAAGGAATAACATGTCGGACATCAAGATATTCAGATAATTCTTGTTTAAAAAGCTTGACTTCTGTACCATTTATAAATTCTGTATTGTCTATAACATTTGCAATTTTTGTATCAACCTCGTTCTTAATTTTTAAGTATTGAGATTTTAAATCAACCATCGGTATATTCATATTACTCTGTTTTTTTAATTATTTAAAATTTTTCCGACACCAACACCAAAACCACCTGTGCTAACAAAAACTCTCCAGAAATTATCGGAACCCGGTTCCTGATAGCGATAACCAAGCGAAATAATCGGGACAAATTCATAAGCATAGTCGGTCCATTGTGTTTTTGAATATAGTATTATAGGACTGTAACTAAAACCAAATTTTGATTCGAAATGCCCCTTGTTTTTGCCAAAAAACATGGTAAAAACTGCATGAGCACCTAAGCTTGAATATCTGGTGATTTCGTAAAAACCAACAGTTAAACCGGTTGTAAGACCATAATGGAATTTTCCCTTGTGTATCATGTAATTGTAGCTAAAATTTAGTGGAGTAGCTATTATTAAAGTCGATGCACTAAAAGAGATGCCATGTGTTTTGTTTTGCCAAAGACTTTCTTGGGATTGTGCTGTTTTATTTGTGAACGATAAAACTATTATCAACAAAAATATAGATTTAACAAATTCTCTCATTATAAAATATTTGCTGCAAAAATAGAAAATATTACTAAATTTGATTGTCAGGAGATTAGTTTTGTTGTTGTAGCTAATGTGCTGATTATCAGCCGTAAAGGCGTTAGTGAAATATTTAAACATGTTTCTTAACATGTTTTTCTACTACAAAAGAGCTATTTAAAATTGGTTTAAACTATTATCTTTGGGGGATTATAATTTATTATTAAACATTAAATAATTCAAAATTTATTAGTTATGGCTAAGAAAAATGTACTTATCATCGGAGCTGCCGGAAGAGATTTCCACAACTTCAACACTTATTACAGAAATAATGCAGATGTAAACGTAGTGGCTTTTACTGCTGCTCAAATTCCTGATATTGATGGAAGAAAATATCCGGCTGAATTAGCAGGAGAATTATATCCAGCAGGTATTCCAATTTATGCACAGGATGAATTACCTAGATTAATTAAAGATTTAGAAGTTGAAGAATGTATCTTCTCATATAGCGATGTTCCTTATCAAGTAGTGATGAATATTGGTGCTTTGGTTAATGCATGTGGCGCAAACTTTAACTTATTAGGTCCTGCAAAAACTCAAATTAAATCAACAAAACCTGTTATTGCTGTTGGTGCTGTTCGTACAGGTTGTGGTAAATCTCAAACATCAAGAAGAATTATCGAGTTGTTAATGGAAGCTGGTTTAAAAGTTGTTGCTATTCGCCACCCAATGCCTTATGGTGACTTAGTAGCTCAAAAAGTTCAGCGTTTCGCAACTGTTGAGGACTTAGCTAAACACAAATGTACTATCGAGGAAATGGAAGAGTACGAACCACACGTGTCTCGTGGTAACGTAATTTATGCTGGTGTTGATTATGAAGCAATTGTAAGAGCTGCAGAAAAAGATCCTGATGGTTGTGATGTTATTCTTTGGGACGGTGGAAATAACGACTTCCCATTCTATAAGCCTGATATGATGGTTACTGTTGTTGATCCTCACAGACCAGGTCACGAATTATCATATTACCCAGGTGAAGCTACTTTAAGATTAGCCGATGTTGTTGTTATTAACAAAATGGACTCAGCCGGACCAGAAGCAATTCAAATCGTTAGAGATAATATTGCTAAAGTTAATCCTAATGCAGCAGTTGTTGACGGAGCTTCTCCACTTTCAATTGACAAGCCTGAGCTTATAAGAGGTAAAAGAGTTTTAGTAGTTGAAGACGGACCAACACTTACTCACGGTGAAATGAAAATTGGTGCAGGTACTGTTGCTGCAATGAAATGTGGTGCTGCTGAACTAGTCGATCCAAGAGAATTTGCAGTTGGTAAATTAGCTGAAACTTTCAAAATATATCCAAATATCGGAACTCTTCTTCCAGCTATGGGATATGGTGAGCAACAAGTTAAAGACCTCGAAAAAACAATCGCAAACACTCCTTGTGATGCTGTTGTTATTGCTACTCCGATCGATCTTAACAGAATTGTTAAAATTGACAAACCTAATGTTAAAGTTGGTTACGACTTACAAGAAATTGGAACTCCAAGTCTTAAAGTATTTACAGATGAGTTTATTGCTAAATTCGTAAAATAAGCTTGACTTATCATATTTTTAAAAAGCTCTCCGCGGAGAGCTTTTTTTTATTCTATTCCCTGATGCATAGTCTTCCATAAAACTCCTTTATGTTGATTTTTTGCATCTTTTTAATCAAGTAAAACATTTTGTATTTAAGCAATAAAGTCTGTGATAAAAATTGTCCTGCTGCACTAAGTTAGCAAAGTCCAAATAGACTTTAGTTTGTGCAGCGAGCGAAGGCCCGATCAGGTAGCCGGCCGCTCAAGCAGTGAGCACAGAATAAATAGAACTGTGGTAAGCCGACATGTCGTTTATAAAAAAACATAAAAAGTCACTTTTTTAACTAAAAATTAGTTGTTTATATTTATTTAATTTTTCGCTAATCTGTTTTTTTATACCAGGTTACCGTACAGTTCTTTTATTCTGTGTGAGGCGGGTTGTAGGCATTACCTGATCTTGATTTTTTGCATCTTTTTAATCAAGTAAAAAGATGAGTTAATCTTAATGTTACAAGAAAGCATCAATCAAACAATTAATTAACCAACCGCAAGTCAGCGAAAAGCATCAATTTTCTATCATTACCAAGGTAATAGTTTTCGATAAAGCAATATGAATTGTTCAACAATAAAGGGATTTAATGCGTTTGTCATATCTGTTACTTATTACTGCCCTTCGCTTTGCAAACAACTTGCAGATTTAAGGTATTATTGTATCTTTGCCAAAATTTTGAAAACATATTAATGAAGAATACTCGTAATTTTTGTATTATAGCGCATATCGATCACGGAAAAAGCACTTTGGCTGATAGATTGCTTCAGATTACCCATTCGGTAAATGAACGCGATTTTCAAAACCAAATGCTCGACAACATGGATCTGGAGAGGGAGAGAGGTATCACTATTAAAAGTCATGCCATTCAAATGGAGTATGAACAAGATGGACAAAAGTATCTTTTAAATTTGATAGATACTCCCGGGCATGTTGACTTTTCTTACGAAGTAAGCCGTTCGATTGCTGCTTGTGAAGGAGCTCTTCTTATTGTTGATGCCACACAGGGAGTTCAGGCTCAAACAATATCAACTCTTTATCAAGCTATCGAAAACGACCTCGAAATTATACCGGTTTTAAATAAAATGGATCTCGATGCCGCTATGCCCGAAGAAGTCGAAGACCAAATTATCGAACTTATCGGTTGCAATCGCGAAGATATTTTACATGCTAGTGGAAAAACAGGTGCAGGAGTTGATAAAATTCTTGAATCAATAATATCTAAAATTCCAGCTCCATCTGGCGATCCTGAAAAGCCTCTCGAAGCACTAATTTTTGATTCCGTCTTTAACTCATTCAGAGGTATTATTGCTTATTTTAGAGTTTTAAATGGCACAGTACGAAAAAAAGATCTGGTTAAATTTGTAAATATTAAGAAAGAATATTACGCAGAGGAAATTGGTGTTCTTAAAATGGGAATGCTACCTCGTGAAGTCCTTTCGGCCGGCGATGTCGGATATATTATTTCAGGGATTAAAACAGCAGCAGAAGTAAAAGTTGGAGATACTATTACTCACGTTGCTCGCCCCTGCGAAAAGGCAATTGACGGCTTTTCCGAAGTTAAACCTATGCTTTTTGCCGGAATTTATCCTGTTGATGCTGACGATTATGAAGAGTTGAGAAATTCGATCGAAAAATTGCAACTTAATGATGCATCACTTACATACACTTTGGAATCTTCTGCTGCACTTGGATTTGGTTTTCGTTGCGGATTTCTTGGCCTGTTACACATGGAAATTGTGCAGGAAAGACTCGATAGAGAATTTGATATGGACGTTATAACAACTGTTCCAAACGTACAATATCTTGCACACACCACTAAAGGCGAAGTCGTAGAAGTGCATAATCCTTCGGGAATGCCTGAGCCAAACTATCTTGATTACGTTGAGGAACCATATATTAAAGGAACGGTTATTACAAAATCTGATTATGTTGGATCGATTATTAAGTTGGTAATTGATAAAAGAGGGATGTTGCAAGATCAAGTCTATTTAAGTACAGATAGGGTAGAGTTGCGTTTTGAAATCCCACTTGGAGAAATTGTATTTGATTTTTATGATAAATTAAAAAGTATCTCCAAAGGATATGCTTCCTTTGATTACTATCAAACCGGATACGAAAAATCAAAACTCGTTCGTTTAGATATATTGCTAAATGGAGAGATGGTGGATGCTTTATCTACGCTAACTCATTTTGATAATGCTCAAAGCTTTGGTCGTAGAATGTGCGAGAAACTTAAAGACTTAATTCCTCGTCAGCAATTTGATGTCGCTATTCAGGCTGCAATTGGTAGTAAAATTATATCTCGCGAAACTGTTAAAGCTCTTCGTAAAGACGTAACAGCAAAATGTTATGGAGGAGATATCACTCGTAAACGTAAACTTCTCGAAAAACAAAAGAAAGGTAAAAAACGTATGCGTCAGGTAGGGAATGTTGAAGTGCCACAATCTGCGTTTTTAGCTGTTTTAAAACTGGATTAGGATTATAAGCTTTACATGGTCTTTGGGTGTTGTATTAGGTAGTTTTATTGCTTTTCATTTCACCTTCTTCCAAAACGGGGTTATACATCATAATTGCATTATTCTCGGTAACAAGTTCTTCTTTAATAGTTAGGTCAGTTGTATTAGTTATTCTTTTCCATATTTTATTATGTCTTGTAAAACCTCCCCACCACTGATGTTTTATGGCATGGTCTGTCTCATATATTTCATATTTCAGGTTTGTTTTTTCGTTAACTTTGATTTCACCGTTTAAGTTTTTTTCATCTAACCACAATAGAATCTGAAATGTGTTTGTGGTGTCGTTTCGGAACTGAAGATCAATGTAGTTGTATGATAGAGTAGCTCCACAAGCAAAAGGAATGGTCCTGTTAATGTCCGGAAAAACATCATACGAATGTCTCCATCGTTCAATTACAGTTAAGGGTGTGTGTAATACCATCCAATATAGCAAATTTCCCAATTGACACAGCCCTCCTCCAATATCAGTCGTTATCTTACCATTATTTAGGCTTAAGCCTTCCAAATATCCTTTGTGTTTTGTTGGACGTCCGACAAGTTTCCATATCGAGAAAGTTTGCCCCGGTTTTATAATAACAGTATTGATTCGATTAATCGCAATTCTTAGATTTGTAATTTTATTATACTGTAAATGCATGTCAACATTTTTCAGCGGACGAACCAAAAAAGATTTATGTGTTGTAACTGAATATTGAAGGGGTTTCTCAAGTTTTTGTTTTGCAAATTGATGGCGACCTTTTTTATTCTGCAAGTGTCTGAGGATAATAAAGAATTCTTTACCCAGTTTCTTTCTGAGTTTACTCCTAAATTTTGGCTTTTCTACAGTATTATCTTTCACAGCTAAAATTGTTATTGTGCTTCTTAGGTTGATTTTATCGATTCCTTTATGGTGATTATTTCATTTTCGTTTAATCCAAAAATATCAAATATGCTATTGTCAATTACTGAAATTACATCTACATTTCCACTAATTGCCTGATCAACAAGTTTTATGAGTCTTTTGCTGTTGGCTTCATTAATCTTAGGGAAAGGTAATTCCTCCAGGTTTCCTTTTAGAACTTTATGAGTCGAAAATTTGTACATTTGCAAAAACTGAAAAACACTTGAATTTAAAAAGGCTAATACTATTTTAGTGCTCATTCCGGGAATATTAGGAATTAGTATGTTGGCACTATTTAGGGTTAAAGATTGCTTGTTGTCGTATGCAAACACAAGTTTATTGCTAATGAATTTGTATATTAATTTTTCGTTTGCGCGGTAATTTTGCTCTTTTGCAACCTGCTGAAAGGTATTACTGTTCGAGAAATTGATAAAATATTTTGGAGTTTTTATCCTGTAAAAATCAATATCGCTGCCTCTGTAGATTGGTTCTAGACCTTTTGTATGTTTTGTGTAAAGATGTTTATTATTGTTTCCGGTAACAATACCCAGTGTCCATTTTGCATTGTTTTTAAGAGTTTTGTGTGGGATAGAATAAATTTTTTCGATTAGTTTTCGTTTTTCGTTATCGATTTTTATTTCATAAACAGAACCTTTTGTTTTTAGAAAAACGTCTTGAGGAATTGAGTAATAATTGTGTTTTGTCTTAATTGCAACTTTATGATTGCTTAGTGTTTTGCTCTTTTTTAAATGTATTGATATTACAGGCGAATACACCTTCTTGAAAGCTCGGCCATATTCCTTTATTGTTATAATCTTTGAATTGGTGAGCATGTGTTTTCGGATGTTTCGGTGCGTTGAAATTTTTAAGACAGATTCAGGCAATAATACATTTAACTCTCCGTCTTTTTTTAGTAAATCGTATGATCTTAAAATAAACATCGAGAAAACTTCTTTCGATTTAAGAATATTTTCGAGCTCTTTATAGTCTGTTGAGTTCTTATTTGCGCCCCAAGGCGGATTTGTTGCAATAGCATCTATTTTTCCTACTATTTTATTTAGAGGTAATTTATGTTTACTTTTGGTTAGCTCATCTAGCGTGTCGAGATGATAAATATTTGGGATTTTTGTATAGGTTTTAAAGTGGCTTAAAATGTTAACTCTTGCAATAAATACTGCTGTTCTATCTATGTCGGCACCATAGAGGTTTTGGGGTAGTATATTTCGTAATTCTATTGCACTCATTAGGAATGCTCCGGTTCCACAACATGGGTCCATAAATATTTTGATGGACTTGTCTAGATCTGAAACAAGATTATCAATAATGTTTTTAGGAGTGTAGTATGAACCTTTAATAGATTTTTCGCCTTCGCTTATTAAAGATTGATAAATTAGTCCTAAAATATCAGAACATTTTTTGTCTTTTAATGATTGGAATATTGGAGTAGCTTTTGTAATAAAACTAGAATTCTTAGTCAAATCATTTATATTATAATCATCTAAAACAATCTGGTAAATATCCCTTTCAATAGACCATTTTTTGTTGTATTTGTTTTTTTCGTCAATAAATGAGATTACAAGATTGTATATTGTCTCTTCGATAGATAAAAAATGTTCTTTACATAATGTTATGACTTGATTTATTTCATCATTTATAGTCTTATTACAGGAGTACTCGGTTGGAATAAATGTTTTGTGCGATTTTGATTTGTTTGCGCGACTGCCTAAACGCTCTATTTTGCCTTTCTCGAGATCTTCTCTAATGGCGCTTAGCTGATTTTCTGTTATTTGTGCTTCAATGAGTCCTTGTTTTATCCAATTCCTAATTGTCGCTGATGAAACTTTTAAAAAAGAGGCAGCATTTTTTATGTCTATCTGGTCTTTATTAGTCATTCTTATAAGTTTTCAATCGCAAAGATAGTTTTTAAGTAACTATTTAGGTCTCCTGCTGAATTAAAACTTTTGTCATGGTTTTAGCAAAACAAATGCAAAAACATCCCGAGAATCGGGACAGGCTAAGCCAAAAGACTCTTACTTTCATTCGTCACCCGCGACTTACAGTCGGGATTGTCAATATTTTAGCGCACTGGGCTAAAATGATTCTATACACCTATTTAATTACGTTTTTAAAAATATTTATGGTGAAATTGAGTTCTTTTCTAATAAACAACCCATGTTTGACAAAAGTTTTATTACAGTATTTGCTTATTAACCAAGATGTTCATTTTGTTTATCTTTAAACCATGTTTTTTAAATCTCATTATTGTTATTATGATTGATAGTGCAATTGTAATTATACGAAAAATATTTGTATTTATCGAACCCAGGGCGTTATCGCTGACTTCAAAAAGTACCCACGAGAGATTCATAAAGGAGTGTAAGAATATTGGTATCCAAAGATTGTTATTCCATTCGATATATAACCACGAAAACCAAGCTGCTCCCATTGCAGTTATTGAGAAAATTCCAAGAGTTTCAAGCAAAGTAGAGCCCTGATAGAGATGTCCAAAACCAAAAAACATTGCTCCTAACAGTGATGCGGGGATAAAACCCCAACCTAGCTTTCGGAAAAGTATGCCGAAAAGGAATCCTCTAAAAAGTAACTCTTCAAATAATCCTGCAAAAAATGTCGTTTTCAGGACTAAAAATAAATTAGTATTTTTGCTAAATTCACCCATAAAAGCAGAACTAATTAGCATTGGCGACACGGTTATAGTGGCGAATAATATTCCTTGTATGAAACCTTTATCAATCCCAAGAACTTTTAATGTGTTTTTATGCCCGAATAAAAATAATGTCACAATAATAATTGGAATAAGCCACCATGAGTAATAGTATAAAGTGCTTAAATAATCTGTTGAAATTGCAATTGGAAAAAAAGAATTGAGAATTCTATTGCCGAATATTCCAATTAAAAAGAAGATGATTACAAAAATGCTATTAGCTAATTGATTTTGTTTCATTTTTGTTAAAACTTATAGCGATAATGTTTTAGATTTTTGTGAAATATTTATAAAAACAATCTTTTTTGGTCCAGATTTCAATAATATATTCACCTTGAAGTAAACTGCTGATTTCGACGATGTTATTGTCTTGTTGTTTTTGTAAAACTAGTTGCCCGAGGTTATTATAAATTTTGATTTCCAGAATTTCGTTTTTAGAGAATAGGTTAAGTTTATTAGTGGCAGGGTTAGGAAAGATGGTTAAACTTTCTTGCTCCACTTCACTTGATTTTGTAGGATTTAAAACAATTATTTCTTCATCTAGAATATAGACGTCGTCAGCACACCAATCGTTACCGGCTGTTAGAGACACTGTATAGTTTCCTTCTTGGCTATAGATGTGATATGGGTTTGTGTCGGATGATGAGCTGCCGTCGTCAAAATTCCACAGATATGAGTTTGCATTTTCGCTGAAGTTCGAGAAAATTACTGTTGCTTGAGGTAAAAATACATTATTTGTGTTTACTGCAAAGTTAGCTGTTGGTGGAGTATGAATGGTGATATACGAACTGTTTGTAACAATGTCATTTTCAACACTACCGTATGCAGTTAGGCTTACATCGTAGGTTCCCGGGTTAGAATATGTGATTTGAGGATTTTCGTCAGTCGAAGACATGCTTGTTGCTCCTGGAAATGCCCATTCGTAATTATTGGCATGTTCGGATGTGTTTGTAAATGTTATTGTTTCTCCAACACAAAAATCTTGTGATGCAGTTGAAAATGATGCGATAGGTGTAGGAATATAGTCAAACTTCATTGCATCAAAAGCAATGTTTTGTCCATCAGTTCCTGTTGCATCACCAATATATACGTAGAAGTCGCTTTCGCTTTCAAATCGGTAAACCCCAAGACTAACCCATTGTTCAGAATAATCACCTTGATTAATTAGTTGTGTATGTTCGCCATCTGCATCAAAAATCTTATATGGAGCATTTTCGGCATCGGCATATTCACCGGGTATATATGCAGAGATTTCATAATAACCTTCACTTTCGGGAGTAGGAATCCATTTTACCCAACAAATATTGTTTGATCCGGCTTCTGTTATTGTGTACCAAAAATGGTTATTGTACCCGCCGTTGATATCTCTGTAGTATCTCTGTGTACTGCCATCTTCGCTATTATTAATAACAAATCCATGATTATAATAAACATCATCAATAATTAGATTGTTGTATTCTACTTCGCTTGCATGAGCAGTTACAGTCCATGCAATAACTCCATAAGTGCCATTATAATCAAGATTTTGATATCCATTATTATATCCCGGCCAGTCGTAATATGCTTTGTGCCCATCATAGCTAGGCCAACTTGGAGTGTTTTTATCTCCGTATGGTTCACTAAATATTAATGTGTGTTGATCGTGAATATAACCTTTTGTTAAAATCAAGTGTCCGGCTGATGATAGCATTGCACACATTGGGAGTGGGTAATCTGCATCAATTTCGTTAATAACACTTTCCCAAGTTACAGAACTATTCCATAGTTGAGAAGATTCCATATAGTGCAATTCCATGTAATTTCTCATTTGTGAATTTGGCGATCCCAAACCCCACATATAGCCGTATCCACCATAGGCAAGATCGAGGCTCGAGGGTTGATCAGAGTCTTCAAAATAGTGTTCGTTTAACCTATATCTTAACGATACGTACGATCCATAATCGCTGTTGTGAGGATAAAGCTTTTCAACTGCTGTTGGCCATTTTGGTACTATATTGTAATAAGATATTGCCATTATTGCACACGTGGGAGCACATGAACCATACCCATAGTGATTGTCGGGAGTGTCATAAACCTGATGTGTATATGGGACTGTTCCGGGAATCATATCCTCCGATTTTGTTGTATTTAAATTAAAAAATTGTATTTCGGGGGAGTCTGAAAATTCATAGATTTCGACAATTTTATTGTTTGTTATATTTAATTTACAAATCTTTCTTGAATTATATGTGTTGAATACGATTTCGGTTTCGTTCAAAAATTCAGGTTGCATTTCGTGAACATCAGTCGTGTTTGTTACTTGCAGTTCGATAGCAGATTGATAATCACAAATAAAAAGATCTGAGCCGGTTAGTGTATTTTCTTCAACTTTTTGCTTTGTATAAACTATCGTTTTAGAATCTGGCGACCATTTCGGAGCAAGGCCGTGTCCTAAATTATGTGTTTTTCCTGTTGCAATTTCATAAACATAAATCTCTCCTGATTGATAAAGGATTTTTTCTCCATCAGGTGAGAACTGAGGATAAACGCTCATTTTGCCAGGTTCTGATATAATCGTTTTCTCAAAATTGTCAATTGTCAACAACACAAGTTCATCGTTTGGTGTAGAATACACAATATTGCTATAATCTTCCGAAACAGAAACTATATTTGAATAGCTTCCAAGTTTGACTTTTAAAGTTCCTGGCTCTTCAGATTCATTTTGATTAATTACAGCATGTAGCCATTCCCCTTTGGTGTAATAAACGCTATTTGCAGTAAAGCCTAATTGTCCACAAAGATTTGTTTCTTCGTCAAGTTCAACAATCTGTTTAGTTTTTAGGTCATAATAAGCAGGAGTTTGACCATTTTTTGAAATTAGCTTAAATCCAACTTTTGTTCCATCAACAGAGATACTAAAGTATCTTCCACATCCCGGAGCCGAAATCAGTGTCTCCAGATTACCATTATTAAGATAGTACAGAGAGTTGCAATAGTTGTCGGTAAAAACGAAGCCATTTAATGCCGGTTTGACATTCATGTAATAACCTGTTTCTTCGGTATAATATGCATCTTTAGCACGCTCTTGAGATATTACAAATACAGAAATGATAACACATAAAAATACTAATAGAATTTTTTTCATGGTATGTAATTTTTTATTTTAACTCTCAATTTAATAGCCGACAAATCTTTGGTTCGCCCATTTTTACATAATATCAATCAAAATACGAGAAATAAATACTCCTAATCATCCAGTTTTTCTGATTTCATTATTGTTGTGGTTATTGAGCCGTCGATTGTTTCAACGTCTTGCAACCAAAGTTCTTTATTTGTCAAACGGATAATTTCAAAGTCTTGAACATCACCCATAACTGTTATGCTAATATTTTCTTTTTTATCATCAAATGACCAGATGATTTCTTCGTCTTGAGGGAATGAAAATCCCATATATGACACCGATACTGAAAAATTTCCTGTACCTGCTTTATCAAGTGTCATTCTAACGTAGTTTACTGTCATTTGTGATAAATCAAATTCAAACCCGGTTATAGTATCCATTTCCATCTCACCAAAAATTCCCAACATTTGATTAATGTCCAAGATGTCTCCATTTACTGTCGTTTCCTTAAGCTCCCAGGTTCCTGCAATTCTTTTTGTAGCGCTAAGCAAACTAAAAGCAGGTCCTTCTTCGTATTTGTTACATGAATTGAAAAATATTGCTGAAGCAATTGTCAGAACGATAACAAGTGTTGTGATGTGTAATTTTTGTGTTTTCATAATGTATGGTTTAAATTTTTGATAAAAATACAAAAAAAATGAGCTTGAAAAATGAAAATATCTATAAATTTGTTCAAAAATATTTTAATAATATGAATTACTTAAAGCTTTTAGTCATATTTGTGTGCAGCAGTTTGGCTTTGATATTTGTTAACAATAAAGTTTTTGCTCAGTACCCAATATATTATTTGCAAGGCTATATTGATATTGGTGAGGATTCTTTAGAAGTGTATTTTGCTGTAGATGCATTAAAAGATACTTCTTTAAACACCAAAATGTATATTCCAGAGCAGTTTATTTATGCTATGGCGGCTCAAACTGAACATTCTAATGACTCTATTGTAATCGAGATTAAAAAGCTAAAATCTAA
>JAFGVU010000053.1 GCA_016937855.1 Bacteroidales bacterium
GAGTGATATGCACTCTATTTATCTTAATAATCAGGGAACTTGGAGATATGCACAGGCATTAGATGCTTATTGTGACGAATTGGAAAAGTTGCAGAGCGGTAGTGCCTCTGCCTCAAAAAAAGAACAAATTATCGAATTATTTGATAAGCATAGCAATGAAACAGACTTGTTTAAGCCATTTATTACAAGGGACGAATTTTCAGATTTAGCAGATGACTTAGTTGCTGTTTTGATGCAAGCGAAGTAAATATTTGTTAACGGTTGGCAATATGATTAGTTGCCAAACCACGAACCTTGAAATATAGTAATAACTTGACGGGCAATTAATTATATTGCTTGTTATAAACTTAAAATTATGGAAAAGGATAAATTAAAATCAGAATTATTGAAGTCTTATAAAAGTTTAAACATAGGACAAGTGTTGATGATAATTGTGTGGGGCGTTTTTGCTCCACAAAAAACAGAAAGATATATAGAAAGAGTAAGGCAAGGGATGAACGGAAAGTTTGCCTATAGAGAAGCAAAAACTGTGCGTTAATTTTTTGTTTATAACGGCTTAAAAACAAGAATTATGAATATAACACCAAAACAAAAAGCAATGGAAATTGTAAGTGGGTTTAGAAAAATACTTGACAATGACTTTCCAAGAAAAGAGAATGATTCACAATACAACTTCTTATCCCAATGCAACGCAATACTATGTGTAGAAAATATTTTAAAAGCAAGAGAAGTTAGTGACAGTGTACTGATTTTAGATGGCGATTATTGGAAGAAAGTTCTTTCTGAATTAACCGAAATGTAGTATTACACACAACGGACAAGGCTATGCGTAGTGCCTTCTTGAAATTACGCAACAACTTTAATTAAAAACAAAAATTAAGATGGAAGTTAAAATAAACAACACAGTAAATTTAGACCTTGAAACATATAATGAATTGCGAGAATTCAGGGATGGCATTCAACGAAATGGGGCTATAACAGTTTCTTATGGATGGAATAGTTGGGAGCAAAACTTATATACAAACAATGAAGCCATAACCGAATTGGCAAAAGCAAATGAAAAATTAAAAGCCAAAATTGAAGAGTTAACAGATAAAAAACAACCAACTGTTGACGAAATTAAAAAAATGAGTTGCTTGCAATTTTGCAAATGGAAGCGTACGTAGGCGTTTATTTTATTAATCAATTAAATATCAAAATAATAAACACAGTAGCGATATGAAAGAGCAAAGATTACAAATACTACAAAAGGTAGCAAATGGAGAACTAACGCCTGAGCAAGCAGACAGCGAGCTATTGAGTTTATCTATTGTTAGTCACAATACGGCTTGGACAATGGATAAATTTTACAGGGTTATTTCAAACCCAAATACGAATGATGGTTTTGAGATACATTTAAAACACTTGTGGGATAATAACAATCCAAAATCTATATTTAGAGTAACTGGATTAGATGTTTCTCATTTAATGGTTGGTAAAAATGACACAAGTGGAATACAAATTACAAAACCTAAAAGTCTATTTAAGTATTGTGGCTAACGGTTAGCATAAGATTAGTGCGCCTACCACAAACGATTAAATTAAGCACCTGCCCAACTTGGCGCTTTAATAGGATTTTAAAATGGAAAACTTTTTGAAAATTATTGACTGGCTTTATAAAATAAATGCTCAATTTGGTGTTGACCATGTAGTTGTTGGAAGTAAGATATATTGGTTGGATACCGACAAAGACAGGCAAGAATTGTATGACCTATGGCTGAAATCAGCATAGCATATAACAATAAAGAATATGAGTAGTAGAGCGACTTTTACAGGGGTTTGGCTGGGAATAATGGAAGGCTACATACACGCTGTAACGTGGCTAATAGTAGATACTCACCAAGTGGCTCTATTACTTATTTTTATTGCTATATGCAGTGCGGGAATATACCACTAAATTACCTATGGAGGACGAAACCTTTTTATTTTATTTTTGTGGGGGGGGGGGATTTTTAAATTTGGAATGTTTATATATAGAATAAAACTATTTAAGAATATGGAACTACAAAAATTTATAGCAACTACTATACGTGAATATTTGAATGAACAAGTCTCAAATGATACTTTAAGAGATATGAAGGCATTTGGATTAACTAGAAACGATATTGATAATGATGGTTATGTTACATTATATCATGGTGGTAAAGAATTACCTGAAAGATTAAAAGAAGATGAAATATTTTTTACAACATCATCTTACGATGAAGCACTAGATTATGCAAAAATGAGAAAAGGTGACGTTTTTGAAATAAAAGTTCGACCAGAAGATGTTAATTGGAATCAAGGTTCATACGAAGTTGAATTTGACAAAGGTGGATTAATACGAGACGGGAAAATCATACCACAAATTAAAGATAAAAATTTTAAAGCTAACCCATTTAATGAAATAAAAAATTCATATAATGGTTATGGAAATATATCAGATGAATTATTCAAATGGGTTGAAAGAACATTAAATTATTATGTATCAACTAAAAAAATGACACCTAATGAAAGTTATAAACAACTTATCGATGATATTGATTACTATTATATGATGGATGAAGAAAATAATAATTTTCTGGAATTTGTTGAAATATTGAAATATTCAGATGCGAATAAACTTTCAAAAGACTTATCTGATTTATCATCGCTTGACTTTAACGAAGTTTTTTATAAAATTTGAGATAGAGGGATTATCAATTTAAAGTAACGTTCTTATTTAGAAACAATTGAAATCGACAGCGTAAATTTCGCGGACCCTTTTACAGGTAAAATTGAAAGCGCGGTTTATATTCATCTTAAAAACTAATCACAATGAAAAAATTATCAGTAGAATTACTTA
>JAFGVU010000054.1 GCA_016937855.1 Bacteroidales bacterium
TATATTTAAGAGCAAACCGGGGTTCAACATTGTAATAGGTTTTCTCCCCTGTATCGTAAAAAGAACCTCGCAAGCCAATATTCAAATTGAATTTGTTCAGGTTTATATCGTTTTCAATAAAGGCGTCCACGTTAGTCGAGTTATTTCGCTGGTCTTCATTTAGCTTGGTTTCTGTGTCATAGTCAACTATCTGTGTAATATTCGGTGCAAAAAACATTCGGCTTACTTTTCCTCCAAACCTAAGCGTGTAGCCCGTTGAAACGTAGTAATCAAAATCGCCAAGCAGGCTTAGGTCTTGAATATCCGATTTGGCCTGAAATTCTGTATCGCCTTTTTCCGATTCGGATGTTATGAGGTTATTTAACTGGTAATTGCTGTAGTATGCCGAAACATTTGAAAATAATTTAGGCGATATTTGATTGTTCCAACGCAATACCGAAGTTATATTTCCCCAATTATAATCGTATCTGCTTTTAATGTCATCCACATTGTCCTTACTAAACTGTTTGTCGCGTCCCGAATAAACACTAAGGTAAATTCGGTTCTTGGAATTAATTATCCAGTTGGCTTTTGCATTAAAGTCGTAAAACTTGTAGGCAATTGTTGGTTGTTTGGCAATTTTCTGGAATAAAACCAAAGGCATATCGAGCATAGTGCGCCTAAAGGAAACAATATAGGCAGCAGTGTCTTTTTTTATGGGTGCCTCATAAGTTACCCTTGCCGAAATTGGGCTGATAGAAAATACACCATGCGGTTTCTTCATATTTCCCTCTTTCATTGAAATATCGAGTACCGATGAAAGCCTGCCACCGTATCGGGCCGGAATACCACCTTTATACATTGATGCGCTTTTTATGGCATCGCTGTTAAATACCGAGAAAAAGCCAAACAAGTGGTTTACATTATAAACCGGTACACCATCCAATAAAATAAGGTTTTGGTCGGCACTGCCGCCACGCACATTAAATCCGGCGGTATTTTCGGCACCCGATTTAATACCCGGTTGAAACTGCAGGGTTTTTAACAGGTCGCGCTCACCAAAAATGATAGGGGCACGGTCTATTTCCTGCATATTTAATTCTAAATGGCTCAACGCCGATAATTGAGGGGTATTATTACTAAGGTTTTGGGCAACCACTTTTACCTCTTCAAGTTCGATATCGGTAGGCAAAAGAAAATTTATTATTGTGTCGGACGTTAGCTGTATTTGTGTTGAAACGGACCGGTATCCCACATAACTGGCTTTTAAATTATATATGCCTTCATTTAGGCTTAAACTATAAAAACCGTATTTGTTTGAAGCTACCCCTTGCATTTGGTCGGTAAAAACACTGGCTCCAATCAACCTTTCATTCGATGAAGCATCTTCGATGTAACCACTAACGGTAACCTTATTTTGCGCATTGCACACAAACGGGAAACAAAATATTAAACAGAAAATAAACCTGTACATAATTACTGCTTAATAGTGGTTGTGGCACACGAACCAAAAATACCGTAGCCATTTTTAATATTCGAATAAATTTGCATGGGCTCCTGGAAAGGAAGTTCACCCTCTTTATTGAGCTGCACCTTTAAGCTCGATTTCAAATACTTGTCATAGTGTGTATCAACTGCCCAAAACTTACGTTCCCTGCCTTTAATAGCAATAGTGTTCAGTGATAACGTTTCCCCATCATACCCAGCATCAGATATACGCATATAGTAATCGTAAACATAACCATATTTAGAGTCGGTGTCTAACGAACGGTTAAAGTTATCTATAAACGGGGCATTTGTATCAAATGGTTTCAGCCAGTAGTAGTTTGCTGTGCTTTTTGGGTCTTGTATTTCAAAAAAAGCATTTACCCAAACCTCATATTCGGGTAAGCTTTCAAAACGATAAGCTACAATCGGTGGTCTTGGAATTTGAGTTGATGCCGCCCCCCCCGGATAATCGGGGTGCGTTATTTCAATCTGATATTCGTTATTCGAAATAGGTTTTACATTTAAGGAATAACTGCCATTGCCCTCAGCAGTTAACTCGCCCAGGAATTCGTTGTTTTCGTATAGTAAAATTGTTGCATCATCAATGTTTTCGAAATCAAAACTGGTTTCAATACCCCGTGAGGCAGTTACTCTTGCTGTTATAATCGAATCAGGATTTAAAATACAGTTTAAACACAACTTTGGCTCTTGATTAAAATCGATGGTGACTTCTTTCTCACATGAAACAGTTAAGAGAATAACAAGGAAGTAGAAACAACTAAATTTACATTTCATGGTTGTGGAAAAAGGATTAGAATATTTATGAAAAAATATGTAGCACTGCCCAAACAAAGGCAGTACTACATATTTAACTAATTCTCGTCAACAAAGACTGCTATTTGAAGCGACAGGTCGATAGTAAAATCAATTGGAGCTTTTTCGGTTGTTCCGTTAACCGAAATTGTAATTTGTTTTTCAGCAAGTAAAATATCACCAATGGTAGCGTATGATGCGAGACCACCTGAGACTATAGTTCCGGGATCTGAATTGGTAACATTTTCTACAGTCGTCAAAACAGATTCGTCGCCGACAAGAACCTCAATGTTACGAATAGTATCCCCATCTGCCAAGCCGTTTACTCCTACCGAATGTCCTTTATAAGCAATGTATTTCATATCGTCCAGATATTCGCTAACATCCTCATTGTCGCTTAAGCGATAGGTTTCCGAGGCAGTAAAAGAATATTCAGGTTGTCCGGTATCCTGATTTGTTGCAGAAGCCTCGTTAACGTTTATCGGGAGAGAAATTGGAATATTTGTTTTAATCTCCATATCGTCATCGTTGCACGAGTACAGGAAAATGGAGATGATAAAAAGTAGTAAATAAATTCTTTTCATGATTAAATGTTTAAAAGTTTCCAGTTGCAAAGTAATAGTACTCTTCAATTTTGAGCAACATAACATTTGTTAATTATTTTAATCTATGTTAAACTCAACTATAATACTTATCCAATATTTGTTTTCTGCCTTATATGAAGAGCTTCGCATTACTATTGTTTTTGAGTAAAACCAGTGAGGTAATACTCACTGGTTTAATAATGTTAAGTTCTCAGTTTTCTTTAAATTTAAACTCTTTTATAATCCAAAATCAGAGCCATACCATGTAACACTTGGTGGCGTTGACCCATCAGATGCAGGGTGTCGATAATATTTTACGACAACATTGCTTGGACTTCCGTTGCCGACAGGTGTCTCTGCAATATAAACAGATCTATCTGGAGGATAAGCACCAGGATAATATAAGAAATCACCGCATTCGTACCCTACACCGCCGAAGATAAAATTTAAGTAAATACCATTTCTTGATTTGTGTGTTCTCCATTTTCCCCAACTCTTTTTATAATACTTACTATATACTCCAAATGTATTTGTTGTCGCAACAGGAATTGTTTCGGTAAAAAGATAAGCTTTTACTTTTCTGTCACTAGAGAATCGATGCTCAGCTCTTGAACTTTCCCATTGTGCCGATTTTAACGAACGATCAGGATAGATAGGGAATATTTCAACTTCTCTTTTCAAGTCCACGGCTCTATATTTGCCTTTTGAAACTTCAGAATATTCAATGAATCTATCTGGATTTATCTCAAAAATTTCATCTCCAATTTTGAGTAAACCATCAGAGCTAAATGATTTGGCAATAAGGGCGCTTTTGGTAATTAAGTCGTATCCTTCTTCTGAATCACCTTGTAAGATTTTGGAATGTTTCTGTGCCAATTTCTCATACTCTTCCACTTTTGTAGAATCCCCAGCTAAATCATCCAGTTTCATAAGCACATCCCACATCGATTCGAAAGTCTTAGCAGATTTTAACCCCACGTAGCTATCCGATGAAGAATAGTTCTTGATATATTCATCCCAGTCAGCTTCGCTTATGGAATTGTAACTACCCGATGGTAAATCGGAGTTTTTAATCTCAGGCTCACTTACCTGTAATTCTTCTTTCTCACAGGCATTAAAAATGCTAAAAGCTGCTATAATCATAGCAAACAGTAGTAATTTTTTCATTTCTTTGTTAAGTTTTATGGAGAAAGGAGCTACTACTTCTTACTCCGGGTTTATAAAATAAGTTCAACCCGGCACCTAAAATGCCGGGTTACTTTTTTAGATAATCCGATTTGAGGTGTGTTTAGCTACAAGCCTATTTCAAATGTACCGTACATGTAATTTCCGGCTGCATTGACAAAACGAATCTCGTAAATACCACTATCCCAATCAGCAACATTGATTGATAAACTCTGTTGTGTTTGAGTATTTACGTTTTTCTGATAAACCAAACCACTGGAGGTTGCATAAATTTCGACACTAAGAACTCCGAGATTCGATACAAAATCAGCATTTAAATCATATGAATTTATATTCGCATGAACTGGATCTGGTAACAATGATTCTATTGTCACATCAAATAAAGTGCCTTCTAAATCGATTTCTTTGGTCTGATCATTATCATTATATGTTGATGTATACCCAAAAATCGGAATAAAAACTACGGATACTAATAAAAAGATTCTGAATAGGTTTTTCATTTTTCTTGTTTGTAAATTATTTGAGACAAATGTATTTGCCAATCAATTTACAAACAAGGAAATACAGGCGACATATAGCTTTTTACAAAACACTCCAAAACATAACAGCCTATCAAACAACCACTTGTGTTATTCTTGAGTTTCTATTCATAAAGCTTTTCCCTGGATTTCTGATCTGTAAAATTCAAGTTTAGTCCCTATCTTCTATGTGTGCTTTTAAAAAATCATGGACATTCCCGTATGTATTTATGCTGAGTTTTTTTCTGATTATACTCTTTTTGGCCTGGACAGTGTTTATGCTATATCTTAAAAGAATGGCAATTTCAGTATTATTGAAATTGAGATAAATTAAACAACAAATCCGGAATTCTGAATCATCAAGTTGCGGAAATTCACTTTCAATTTTATCTAAAACACCATTACTTGTAAGGTTTAGTGTATTATATACAATATTCCAATCCAATTGTTTCTGTCCGTAAACAACCTCATTAAACTTACGCAACAAATTCTTTCCCGCTTTTTTTTCTTCAATATTTAGGTATCCTTCCAATACTGCTGCTTTCTTTAAGATATCAAAGTGTCGAATTAGTACATTCCGAAATGATTCTTCTCTATCATCAAAACTCCTAGCGAGCTTTGTTAATTGACGAACTTTCTTCTCTGTATCTATAAGTATTCTCTTATTCTGTACGGAACGCCAGTACAGAACAAAAACTAAAACACTCAAAACCAACAATAGTAAAATAAGTATTATCAAAATCCGCTGTCGTTCAATTAATAATTGTTTGTTTTGATTTTCTAGAAGTTGAAAATTATATTTTCCTTCAATTTCCAGTATTGCTACGTTCTTGTTATCATCTATTATCTGAGCTAAGTGTTTATTATAAAGCTTATACTTATCAAGTGCTTTCTGATAATTCTGATCCTTCTCCTCAATCGTAGTCCATGTTTTGTAAATATGTGCAGCAAGATTGTTTTCCTTCTCCTTTGGTAAATAACCTATGGCTTTAGGTAAATAATAAATGGCTGAATCTTTTTGACCTTGCAAATCAAAGATACGAGCTAACTCAGAATAAAGCCTAGCCTGATTTACAGAATCAATCGAATATTCCAATGCATTCCTTATCGATGTTTCTGCCTTTTCCCATTCTCCAATCTCGCGATAGGCTACCCCAATTCCCTGCCTAAGTGCAGCTTGTAACAATTCAATTTTATGCTTATCCGCTAAAGTTATAGCTTCATTATAATAGACAAAAGCACTATCTACCTTTCCTTTGATAAGGAAGCAATTGCCAATATAGTTTATTGCACTTATTTGATTTTTATAATTTACTGCTTTATGAAAATACTGGCTGGCAAGTTTATAATGTTTTATCGCTTTCTCTTTAAGTGAATTATTATAATAAACTCTTGCAATAGAAGAATGATATAGTCCCTTCAAATTATTATCATTAATTCCCTCAAAATAGTTTAAACCAATTAGATATTCATCAATAGCTTCATCCTGTAAATTTTTTGCTTGTAAAACTTTCCCACAATATAAAGTTGCTATTGCCGTATTTTCTATATCTCCTCTGGACTTGTAATAATCTCTCACATCAAATATGAGAGTATCGGCAAAAATATTCTTCTTACTTTTCACTTTTGCCTGTATTTGCAGAAGGGAGTATTCATAATACAATGATTTCGAAAACGACTCAGGATTGTGAACGGCCTCAAGTATTGCCAATGCACTGTCGGGATGTTCTTCCATAATATCTGTCGCCTGTTGTAGAATAGGTTCAATCTTCCGTTTCTGACAAGAGGTTATCAAAACAGAAATTAAAAGCATTAAAACAAATAGTCTTTGGTACATATGTCTAAGGCATTTAGTAATGCCTTAAAGGTGCAAAAATCCTTTTAAATGAACGTACTTTTTTAAAAAAAGCTATTTATGAGTATTTGTAATCAGCACAAAACAAGACTTTTAAACATGACGATGGAATAAAAAAGCTATATATGACTTTGATCCGTTTGTAAAACTATACTTGACTTATTATAATTAGTGACAGAGGTTAATATGTTCAGAATAGAGATTTTTATCAAAGACTGTAAAAGCACTTTTTATTATCATTCTGTTTCTGATACACATAGCCACAATAAGGTTGAAAGTGTTCTCTTTTTATTATTGTTTTGGTTGTGGAAATGATCTCGTTTAAGTTCGTAAGCTACAGTTAAAACTTTTTGAAATCCCACATCAACACTTGATCCAATAGAAGAAAGGAGATGAATAATTATAGACACAGTACATTCTTGTCGCAAATATTTACTAAATTTGCGACAATACACTTGGACTTATATGACCGAAAGCTCTGAAATACAGATTTTAACAAAAATAAAGAAAGCGAGAGGGGGTGCGCTGTTTTTTGTTGAGGATTTTTTGCGTTTTGGAAATTATAAAACTATTTCTAAA
>JAFGVU010000001.1 GCA_016937855.1 Bacteroidales bacterium
CCTCTGGTTCGGGACAAATTACTCAAAAACTAGTTTCTCAGTTTTTATCAACTTTTCCTCAATAAAAAGATTACAAATGTAAGTGCCCGCACTCCAGCCTTTTGTTACAATTTCGGTAGTTTCTCCTGTAACCGGAATATCAGATTTTAAATGACCGTTTAAGCCAGCAATTTTTATTTCAGCATTTTTGTAATCGGGTAGATTAACAATTAAAGTAAAATCCTTGCTACTTGGATTTGGGAATATTTGCATTTCTATTTGCTCGAACTCTTGCAATTCGCTGCCAAGTTCTATGTAAATCGTTTTGTTAGCTGTTTTTACGCACTCGCCATCGGTAACAGTTACCTGAACATTATACTCTCCAACTTGCGTATAAGTATGAACAGGATTTCGCTCATTGCCGGTCTGCGAAGTGCCAAAATCCCATTCCCAACTATCAGCATACGGGTTGTTATTGTATAGGTTTACATCAACTTCGCCACCCTCCAGATAAAATGTATCAGCCCACGTGTTTATGCGGGGTTTTAAGTAGTCGCATCCGTTGTCAGGCATGTAGAGTTTAGCAAGACCGTATACAGGTATGTCATTTGATAATGTAAATGCCCCTCCAATAATAAGTGTATCTCTAAAAACTTCTAATGATAAGATAGATTCGTTAAAAGAACCTCCAATGCTGTCCCATTGCTCACCATCCCATCTATCAATTGACAACCTAATATCTTCACCCTCGCCAATATGCCTTCCTGAAACATATAAATCACCCCTGTAAACAGCAAGTGCTTGATACATTGGTGACATTGTGCAATAGTCACCCATTGTATTCCAATTAAAACCATCCCACATTGCATTACCGTAAGAAGCAACACCCTCAATCTCTGTAAAAAAACCTCCTACATATAAAAAAGAATTTATAGTATCTGTTATCATATCTCTAACATCACCGTTTGTCTGCACTGGCAATGTTTCCCATTCCGTACCGCTAATGTGACGCCGTAAGCCATAATAACCACCTGCATATAAATCGCCATTAAGTACCGCAAGTGCTCTTGTCCACATGCCCATATCGCCGATATTTATTTTAATACCATTTGAATAGGCCGCAATTTTATCATAATTCACATAACTGATAGTTGAAAAATTGCCACTAATGTAAAGTGTATCCCTGAAAACACAAAAATCATATACGGCACCTCCTGGCTTACCAATTGGTGCTGTTTGCCAGTTTGTGCCGTTCCATACTGCAAGATTAGCGGTGTTTGGTTGATTACTGGCATGTGGGAAATCGCCTCCTACATACAAAGTGTCCTGGTATATTGATATTGTAAAAACAGTCCCATAAACCCCTAGAGAGAAACTATTGATTGTGTCACCATTCCATTTTACAATGCTATTAACATCGAATGAGTTTGCTTTAGCGAATGCACCTCCAATATATAACTCGTCATCATCGTAACTATACAAGTCATAAATCAGGGCAAAACCACCATAATTATTATACAAACTATCAATTCCATTAAATTCATAACTCCATTCCTGACATTTTAATGTTGTAAATAATATCACCAACAGTAATAAAATTATTGTTTTTTTTTGCATAATATTAAAATTAAGTGCAGGAGGCTTAGTTACACCTCCCGCAAAACTATTATTGTTTAATTACAAGTTTTTTAAATTCAATTATTTGTCCATCAACTATAAGTCCGTATGAGTAAATACCCGGAGCAAGATTTCCTTTTTCTACGGTAAGAATATTTTCACCCTCCAGTGCTTTGTGCTCAGCAAGTTTTCTACCATACATATCATTAATAAATATACTGCCTTCGGAACCTTCAGGCACATAATAATCTATATATGTTTTGTCGGTAAATGGGTTCGGGAAATTTTCTTCTATCCAAGCATCGGTATCGGGCAAAACAAAATCAATATCTTTAACCAAACTATGCTTGCTTCGATTTGTGTATTCGACACAATCCTCAACTTCAATACCATAAAGCAAGTATAGTATCGCCTGTGCATTGGCAACAGTATTGTCCATTGGGCACTTATGTGCTAATTCGGTAATATATGCCAATTGTGTGCTGTCCATTTGATAAATAGATTTACCCTGTTCAAACAAAGATAATAAAAGTTGGTGATATGAGAGCCAATGTTCAGGAATGTTTTCTGAACCGGTGGCTTCGAGACGATTCTCGTGCCTCGAATCCTACTTTGTTTTCCCTCAGTACGGCGCTCAGCCGCCTTAGATTACTAATGTAAGGTGACTGAGCGACGCACTGAGGTACTCGAAGTGGGATTTCGATTATTCATCGAAATTGTCTCGAAGGCACCGTTAAACCGTCATAATATCTTTTTCCTTAACGGCAACTATTTCGTCGATTTGTTTGATATAGTCTTCGTGAGTTTTGTGGACTTGTGCTTCGGCATTTTTTGCATCATCTTCGGAAAGCCCATCTTTTTTTAGTTTCTTAAATTCCTCTATCGCATCGCGGCGTTGGTTGCGAACAGTAATTTTAGCATTTTCGCCAAGAGCTTTAACCTGTTTTGCAAGCTGAATACGGCGTTCTTCGGTTAGTGGTGGAACAATAATTCTAATAACTTCGCCATTGTTAGCAGGGTTAAAACCTAGATTTGCATTCATAATAGCTTTTTCAATCATAGTTAAAACAGATTTATCCCAAGGTTGAATAAAAATTGTTTTAGCATCCGGAGTTGTTACGTTTGCTACTTGCGAGATTGGAGACATTACACCATAATAATCAACTTTAACGCTATCTAACATAGCCGGAGATGCTTTGCCGGCACGAATTTTTGCCAATTCTTTATGAAGATGAGAAATTGCTGACTCCATTCCTTCTTTTGCTGCATCCATATACAATTCAAGTTCTTCCATAGTATATCTTTTTTTATTCGTTACTGATTAAACTTCCGTGCTTTTCGTCTTGCATTACTTTCATTAAGTTGCCTTTAGTGTCCATATCAAACACAATTATAGGCATATTGTTTTCTTTACAAAGGGTAAACGATGTTAAATCCATAACTTTTAGCTGTCTGCTATACACTTCGTCGAAAGTAATTTTATCGAATTTTACAGCATTTGGATTTTTTTCGGGATCGTCAGAATATACGCCATCAACACGTGTTCCTTTCAGAAAGACATCAGCTTCTATTTCGATAGCTCTAAGAGCAGAGGCTGTGTCGGTTGAAAAATATGGATTTCCTGTTCCTCCGGAAAACAGACATATATATCCACTATTAAGCGCTTCCATCACATTAGGCTTTGCAAAACGCTCACCAATCGACTCCACTTTAAATGCAGTAAATACTTTTACTTTTTGATTTAAAGATTCTAAAGCACTGCTAATAGCAAGTGAGTTGATAACAGTTGCTAACATCCCCATCTGATCGCCTTTAACTCTATCAAATCCTTTGTTAGCACCTGATAGTCCACGGAAAATGTTACCTCCGCCAACAACAATCCCAATTTGTACACCATTATCGGCAAGTTCTTTTATTTGGTGGGCGTATTCCATTAAACGCACTTCGTCAATCCCTTGTTTGCTGTCAGAAGCAAGCGATTCTCCACTTAATTTTAGTAAAATTCTTTTAAAACGCATGTGTTTTTTATTTTCGTCAGCAAAAATAAACAAAAAACTGTTAAATACTTTAGTATTATATCAACAAATATTTCAAATAAAAGATTTTACCTTTGCAAAAGAAATAATTTTATGCTAATTCCTATTTTAAAAAATACTGACGAGCAAAGATATGTAATTTTAAAAAATTGCTCCGAACTGCTTTTTGCTGATTATGAAACAGCCTCTGAGTTTGGAGAAGAACTAAGTTTGCAAACAGCTAAATATCTTGATATTTTTGACCGCATCAGAGCTTATGATAAATATCTTGAAGAGGAGAAAAAACAACAGGATGCAAATTTTGCAGTTTTGTTTGATAAGGCAGTTTTGTTTGTGCGTCATTATTTGTTAACAATGCACATGGCTATCGAAAGGGGTGAGTTGCCTGTAACTACTGCCGAATATTATGGATTTAAGTTCCCTTTTGAGATTCCTGAGTTTAAATCGGATGTGCAACTAATAAAATTTGCCGAAAAACTTTTTGATGATGATTTAAAACGAACTTCAGCCGGAGGTAAATATTTTACAAATCCTAGTATTGGTGCAGTTAAGGTTTGGGTAGAGAAATTTGCCGAAGCCGTTGAGCAAAAAAACAATAAATACAATATCAAAAAAGGAGAAGTTGAAAATATTGATAAAATACGATCGGATGCTGATGCTCTGATAAAGGAATTGTTTAATTCTCTAATAATCAAAATTGGTACAGAGCAGGAAAGTGACTCGCTAAAAGTTTTATCGGCTTGTGGTTTCGATTTTATTGATGATGATACATTGTCAGATGCCGAAGTCAAATATGATAATGAAGCAGCTGAACAACAAAATGTAAAAAACAAAAATGATAAACCGGGGCAACTCCGATTTGATTTGTAATAATTATATAGTACGCTAGTAGTTTTTTACACATAGCCAAAATCTCGCAAATCTTTTTCTTGTTTGGATTTTTGGCAAAATCCAAATTTTAAAAGTAAAACTTTGATACAAAAACATTATTGTCCGACAAAAAATATATCGTCCCGAACGGGACTTGATTAGACATGCTAACGTGTTTATTACCAGTATCTTGTCCCTAACGGGACAGCGCCTTTAGGCGCGAGATATTGGTAAAATAAAAAGTAAGCTACTAATCAAAAAGTCCCGTTAGGGA
>JAFGVU010000055.1 GCA_016937855.1 Bacteroidales bacterium
CAACAATCAAAACATCAATTGACTTATTAGAAACTATTGGAGTTGAGCAGATTGAAACCTATCCTAATCCTTTTAACAAAGAAGTCAGCATTAACTTTTACTCGAATTTCCATGAACGGGCTCACATTTTGGTTTATAATGTGAATGGGGAAAAGATCGCTGAATGGGTGAATTATGTAGAAATCGGGATGAACATATTGAATCTAAAATCGGGTGTTGAGGGAATACTACTCATTAGTATTCGTTCCGAAAATATTCAATTAAATGCTAAAATTATTTGTCTCGAGAAGAGTGTAATTTCTGAAATATCCAGCGTAGCACCTTTAACACACAGTATTTCAGTAAAAAAAATTAAATCATCGTTTGCTTCGAACACTGAATTTATATACAGATTAGGTGACCAATTAAGATATACCGGATATTCCGGTGAATCAATATCTGAAGATATTATTGATACACCCTCGGGAGATACCAGTTATATTTTTGTATTTGATGTGGCTAGTCGTTTACCAAAAGCAGATTTTGATGTTAGCAGTAACATCATTGATCAAGGAACCAGTATTAGTTTTATTGATATCTCTTCGAATACGCCTTCAAATTGGCTCTGGGATTTTGGTGATGGAGATACCAGCAATGTTCAAAATCCTTCACATGTTTATCTATCACCTGGCACATACACTATTACTTTAACTTGCTGGAATGATTATGGTTCTGACACTCTGAAGAAAGAAGATTATATTAGAGTAAATTCGCTTGTACCAATAGCGGAATTTTCAGCGAATGTTAGAACAATTATACCCGGTGGCGAAATAAACTTCTTTGATGAATCGACTAATTCACCATCTTCGTGGTTATGGGAATTTGGAGATGGCGATACAAGTCAATACCAGAACCCAACCCACATATATGTGGCAGCAGGATTATACTCCATTAAATTAATCGTAAACAATCAATATGGCTCAGACACAATTTCAATAAGTGATTATATTGAAGTTCAGGAAGAGCCGGACCCATTACTTTTTATATCACCAACGAACTTAGAATTTGATAGCATTTTTACTCAAAAGACTCTGTATATAAAAAATGAAGGAACTGGAGTCTTAAACTGGACTATATCAGAAGATACAGATTGGCTGTACGTAAGTCCTCAGTCTGGTGAGACAACAACAGAAACAGATTTGATTACGGTTTCGATAAACCGAAGTGGATTATCGCCCGGGAATTATTCCGGGTCAATTATCATCAACAGTGATGGTGGTAATAGCAATTTGAACGTTTCCATGCTTGTTAAGGAAGAAGTAATATCCTCTGAAACTCCCAAAGAACCTAACTGGAAATAATTGAAGGAATTAATCGATGATCAAACATTTATGAATAGATAGTAATAGAAGAATATTTACGAAGAAATAAAATTTATATTATAAAAATTAGTGTACCCAACAGATAAACATCAGCATTAAGAATCTGAAGCGGTTATAAATCATATTCTATTTTATATATCGTAGTATTGCCAGGTTTTAAAAATTTTGAAAGATGAAACAGAATAATCATATTTTAAGAAAGATAGGATTGGTGATGGGAGGAATACTGTTCATTCTTACATCTTTCGTTTTTCAAAGCTTTTCAAAAACCAATAACTCCTTAAATACTAAATATCAATCAATAAATAAAACAAACAAGTTAAATTCATCTGTTGAAGAGTTAGCCAATATTGCGTTTAAGATGGAAAATAATGAGTTGATTGATTCGACTTCTGAAATGGGAGTTTTCAGTACTTTTCAAAAACAAACCCAAATCTGTGATAAAATATATTTCGAATCTGGATGGAACCTTTTTTCTTCTCCGGTTAATTTAGATTCGGCTGACATGAAATTAAATTTTAAGTCCTTAATCGAAAATGGAAGTTTGATAAAAATACAAGACGAAGAAGGTTGGTCACTCGAAAATATAGGGATTTTTGGAGGATGGACCAATAATATTGGCATAATCGATCCTTCTGAAGGTTACAAAATAAAGTTAACCCAGACAGACAGTGTGGAGTTTTGCGGAACAGCAGTGAATTATCCTTACCCAATTGTATTGAATACCGGATGGAATATTATGGGATATCCCAGTGTTGATACAATTAACGCGATGGATGTTATTGAACAATTAATAGAGAATGAAACATTGATAAAAGTTCAAAATGAAAAAGGACAGTCCTTAGAAGATTTGGGTGACTTCGGCGGGTGGCAAAATTTTATTGGAAATATGGATCCAGGTGAAGCATACAAAATAAAAATGACCGCTCCAGATACACTTTGGATTTATGAAAGTTATGCTGATACTATCAGTGATCTACCAAAAATTCCAGGGGGAGGATTTATAAAATCTGTCAACATTCTAGCTCTTCGATCAAGTCAAGAAATCTTCACTAAATCGATTAATAAGAGCTCATATACAACAAAAACTAAACACTTTAAAACTGTATATCAGGGGAATGGTGTTGACCATATGAATTTCAATCTTATTCGATTTTCCCAAAACCTTTTCGATTCCGATGACGAAATTGCGGTTTTCGACGGGAACTCATGCGTTGGTGCAATTCAAATTAATGATCGACATTTGGAAACTCAATTACTTTCTATTACTGCGTCTTCCAAAGATGACATGGGAATGGAAGGCTTTACTGTAGGCAATAAATATAACATTCGATTATGGGATTCAGGTACTAACAAAGAATCTGAATTAAGTTTTAAATATTTATCGGGACCAGTTTTGTTTACGAAACATGAATCCGTTGTATTAAGTTTAGAAAATAAAAGCACAGTAGCCATCCAGGGATATGATGAAGAGAA
>JAFGVU010000056.1 GCA_016937855.1 Bacteroidales bacterium
AGTTAATACTCAAATAATAATTTGATTTTTAGTTTTTCTCTATTACTCCTTAAAGCAAAAGTACAGATTTCGGTCTGTGCTTTTTTTTACCTTCTACAGTAATTTTCTTCACAAAATTTAACTATATTTGTAAAAACAACAACCTATAATAAGATGAAATATTTTATCGTACTAACAACAATAATAATGGCTACCATTTTAACATCATGTAACGGAAAGAAATATACAGCTGTTAGTGAAAAACAAATCAATCCAAATTCAAAATGGTATAGTGGTGTTATAAAAACTGGATCATTTGTTAATAAAGCTGGTGTAGAACAACCTGGATATCAGGAGCACTATTTTCTTTGCAATTCCGGAGAGTACTTTATAAAAAAATCTGAAAGTCATTATCAATTAAACATAAAAGATGCTGAGAATCAACATGTGAAAGTTTTAGCTCATATCGAAGAGGGGCTTTGGGACACTAATGATCCCAATGTCCAAAGCAGAGTTGGTCCCTATATTTGCATCGACTCAATAATCATTATTGATAGTCCTGTACAAATTATTTATAACGACGGAAGTTCAAATGCACATATAATTAGTAAAGATAATTATAAGTACTCTCCGGTTACTCCACAAGAAAGTTCATCAGGAACCTACTCTGGAGGTGAACAGCGTGAAGTCAATATTAATGAAAATTTATTTAACGAAATTTTCATAAAGGCATTGAGTATTGCTGAAAATAAAACAATCCACATAGAATCGAGAATGATGGGCACCGGGATGTTACGAATAAAATACGAAAACTCGGAAACTCAAATCTATATTGATAAATGTATGGAACTAGAGAATTTTGAACGCTTTTTAAACAATTTAAAATAAGAGAAAATGAAGAAAAATATTATTATACTAATTATTTTGCTATTTCCAACTATTTTGATTTCTCAAAGTCTAAGCAAAAGCGATATTAAAAAAACTGCAAAAGAATTTGAAAGAACAATTCTAAAAAACGACTTTAAATCAGCGCTCAATTTTTTCGACCAGGAATATCGCCAAACTCAGCACGACAATTTCTTGTCAGGTAACACAAATCAGTTTATCACAGAATTTCTTGCCGGTGCCCCAAAAGGAGAAGCAATTTTTAGGACACCCAAAATTGAAGAAATAAAATCAATAAAAATAAAAGAAATAAAAATATCTGATGACAATACGGCCGAATCAATTTTGCAGGTAAAACTTACAGATGGCACTATCCTTAAATCGAACATTCTTATTGTATTGGATTCCCAAAATAGAATTTGTTTTGTCGGAGCTGTTGGCTAGGAAATCTTTGCTGACTACTCTTATAATTTTAGAATCATTGTTACTGATCTACCTTCGTATGAAACAGGAGCAAATCCAAATTTAACATATAAATTATAGGCAAAATTAGCAGTATCCACACTTAGCGAAACTTGAGTATAATTTCTCTCTTTTAGCTCTGCAAGCATTTTTTTGAGTAGATTAGTTCCAATCCCATGATTACGACAATTTTCAATTACAGACATACTTAACTCAGGAGTATGTACATCGACAAATCCATAACCTTTATTTGATTCTTCAAATATTCTTGTCCAAATTGCTCCAACAATTTGATTGTCATTTTCTGCGACAAAACAGATATCATCATCTCTTACAAATTCGGCATAATAGCATGCAAGTTCTGGTCGATTAACAATTTCTTTTGGTGGGATTTGCTCATCCTCGTGAACAAAAATAGCATGAAATAAAAATTCTTTAAGAATATGTATCTCCGAAAGATCAATTGCGCGTATTATCACCGATATAATTTTACAATATTTAATAAAATCTAATCAATCTTAGGCAAATCGCCATAGGATTCACCATCTACAACAACAAATTTATCAGGATTCTCCAATACCTGACGATCGAAATACATAATTCCATTAAGATGATCAATTTCGTGCTGAAAAATATGAGCTGTGTATTGATGATTAATTCTTTCCTGAACAAAGTTTCCGTCAATATCATAATATTGTACATCTACCCATAGTGCACGATAGGAATTCCCAGCAATTGAATAGTCACTAACACAATCTCCGGGAACTGATAGACATCCATCATTACGCAAAGCCACTGTATCTGAATAAGCCGAAATTACAGGATTATAATAAACCTCCCAAGGCTTTATGAGTGCACTACCTTTGTCGTATCTCTGTACCCAAATCACGTTACGATTTATTCCAATTTGAGGAGCTGCAATACCAACACCTTCGCCTAAAACTGTTGTCTTCATTCTATCTTTTAACAAAATCAAATTCTCTTCATCAAGATTAACATTGATAGATTGACTGCGCAAAACAACTGAATCAGGCTGTTCGCAAATATACATCAAATCAAAATCTTGATTCTCAGTTCCGGATGTAATTAGATCTATTTCGTCCTGAGTAAAAGCTGTAGTTGTAGTAGCTTCAACAATATGCAAAGGGAATGAAACACCACAATCGTTATATGCCCAAACGTATAAACTATAATTAATTCCTGCCGACAAATCAGTCCAATTTAAACTATTTGAAGAGCCATTATCAGTTGCAGTTTCATAATCATTTACAGTATTGAATTTATAGCCTGTTGCACCATCAACATTTGTCCAGCTCCATGCCAAAGATGTTTCGTCAACAGTTGCAGGTATTCGAGCAGGACTGTCTGGTTGTAAATCTGTCAAATGCGTAAAATCAAAAGTATATGTAAAACTATCTGATGGACTTCCACTAATGCTTGCATTTTCAACTGTGTAGCAAGCTGTTGTATATGCCGTAAAAGTTAAATCATCTCCATCTGTGTATGTAAAAGCTAGGTTTTTTAATGTTTTATCAATAAACACAGAATTACTTGATTGTAGTTTAATGCTGCAATTATTGTTTCCATTACCATCGTGAATCATTTTTATTGATTTCTCCTCGCTCCCATTACTAAAACTCACAACATACTGACTATCTGCCCCTGGAGTAAATTCAAATAATCCAAAACCGGGTTTCATCTCAAAAGTCTCTTTTAACAAATGTTTGCCCTGGGTATCAAATACATTTACCGAAAGAGTCTTTTTAGGATTATATACTTCAATAATTGTTTTAGAAGCAAATGGGTTAGGAAAGTTTTGTTTAACCTGCAATTCATTATTTGTTACGATATTATCTTCGATACCAGACAGCATGTCGATTTCCAAACTGTTTAACGGCCAACGAATAATTGTATCAGTAGAGTTTGTCTGATTTTCGATTAAAACACTATCTAAAACCAATTGTGATCCATTTTGATTAATATCAAAACTAATTACAATACTGGTTTGTGCAGATAATAAATTAGCACATAAAAATGCTACGAATAAAGAGAATATTGTTTTCATTTTAAGAAATTTTGTTCATAAAAAACAAATTTAATAAAAATGTCCATATATCATTACAAAAAGCATGTTTGTTCTTGTATTAATAATCAAAAATAATGAGTATAATTACCATTTAGGCAGACTAAACCTTTAGACAAGTATTAATCAGTCCACCAATAAAAATGTTCCAATTACCAGAAAAAAAACGTCTTTTACAAAATATTTTTAATTTAATAGATTAGAAAATAGTATTTTTGAGACAAACAAAATGAGAAAAAATGGAACTAACGTACGAATCAATTAAGAGTATTATTCAGGAGGAAACTTGGAATGGGAATCAGGTAAATTTAAAGTTTAAAGCAAATAATCAGGAGCAAGCCATAGAAACCATCGGGATAGCCATGCCAGATCAGGAAGAAATGATGAAAAAAATGAAAGTTGAAATGGCAAAAATGGCAGGTTCGAATATTGCTGTTTCCAGTGGAGCTAGTGCCTTGGGTAATCTTGCGGGGATACCTGGTGCAGGAAGTGCAATTGGCAGTGCTGTATCACAAATGGGTGTTGGTTATCAAATGGATATGGAAAAGATGATGCAAGTTGATCTTACCGAAGAAGTAAAACGAAAAACCATACTAAATGCTTTTGCTGCTTTGCAAATGTATTACGAAAATAGAGATGGTGAATGGTTTTTTGTAACCGGCTAGAAGAAAATAAGCAACAATTACATAGGCATTGACAAGCGTTTTCTTTTGATAACGCCAAAAATGCCTATTCCAATCATCAGCAAACCGGAGCCACCAAACATCATACTTTGCCATTTATTCGCTTCCTTTGATGTTTTAATCGAAGCATCTGCAGGATTATTCGGATCGTAAATTACATCAACCTCTTTGCCAATCTTGTAAGTGTCAAAATAATAACTCCCTGTGCCAGATTTAAACCTCACACTATCGCCAGCAGCTGTAGTAAAAGCAATCACAGGACAATACTCTGTTTGAGACTCTCCATCTTTTTTGTCGCTTAACGATGGTTCTTTAGCATAAACATCAACAACAATTCCTTTTGCATCTATTGCTTTTTCTAGAAACTTATCTTTTTGGAAATAAGAAAAAACGGTAAACCCGATTGCTGCAATTCCGAGTAAAATTGAAATCCATGGTGACTTTAAATTTGTTTTCATAATTGTAGGTTTTTGGTGATTAATTATGCAACAAAGTTACACCACAAACCAGCCCCTTGTAAAGAGTAAATCCCCTTCTTTTCGATTAAGTAATTTTACCTAAAGTATCAGATTTTGCTTAAATTTGAATCAAATCATATTTAATTCCGAACTTAACTAAATCTATTATTGTATTAAGTTCAAGCTTTTCTAATATCCTGTTTTTGTGTGATTCAACTGTGCGTGGACTTATAAATAGCTTCTCTCCTATTTCCTTATAGCTTAATCCATCTCCAAAGGCTACAATTATTTCAATTTCTCGTTCCGACAATTGTGCAACTTTCTCAATTTTATTGTCAACTTCTATTTTATCTTTTTTTAAATAGTTTTTTAAAATTAAATCACTCACAAAATGGCTATAATGGTTTTCGCCTTTAGAAGCTTTTGAAATTGCCAGATATAGTTCATCCTCGTTAGAATCCTTTGGTAAAATTGAGACAACACCTGCATCAATGGCATCAGAGATTGTATCAGGAGTTATATGAGCCGACAAAATAATCTTCTTTATACTTGGATAATCCTTTTGCAAGATTGCAGCTATTTCAATACCATTTTTGTCCGGCATTTCGATATCAAGGATAATAACATCAGGGGTTTTACTATCGAGCAAAGAAACTAGGTGCTCGTATGATGATGCAGCTCCTATTACATCAATATTTTGATAAAATGACAGCATTGCAGTGATGCCGTTTCTTACAATTGCGTGATCATCAACAATAATAACACTAATTTTATTCATTTTCTCTTATTTTATCGGCAGATTAAAAATAAAATCGGTTCCTTTACCTAGCTCTGATTTCACATAAATACTACCATTATTCATGTGTACAAATTCTTTACACAAAATCAATCCAAAACCGGTTCCTTTATTTGGATTATCCCCAATTGTGTTAGGATTAACGTCTAGTCTAAAAAGCTTTGAGGCATCCTCCATACTCATTCCTATTCCAAAATCTCGAACTACAAATTCGGCCATGTTTTGCTCATCTTGTTTTGCGTATATTTGTATTTCAGAATTATCAGCAGAAAATTTTATTGCATTAGAAATTAAATTTCTCAAAACAGTTTCCATTGTGTTTTTATCTGCATAAAAAACAAAATTGCTTTCAACAAATACCTTTAATGAAATATTTTTCTCAGCAGCAATATTTTGCAAAGATAAAACAAGACTATTGCAGTATTCTGATGCATTTAAAAGTTGAGGATTCGTTTTTATTCTGCGGCTTTGAGCTAAAGCCCAATCGAGCAAGCTCTTTATCATATTTTTGTTTTCAACTGCAGATTTGTTTAATGTATGTAGATTTTTTTCTAACATATCGACATCCATTTTTTGATGTTTACGGAAAATCATTCCCGAAAGCGACTCGATAACAGACGCATAATTGCTAAGGTCGTGCGAAATAATTGAGAAAAACTTATTTTTTGTAGCGTTTGCTTCTTCCAATTGATTGTTCTTGTCTTCCAAGATTTGATTAACTAATGTTCTGTTTCGATATCTTTTGTACAAAATAAAAACAATTACAAGAATAAGAACAACAGTTATTAGTAAAAACGCCTTAAGCATTCTATCTTGAGCAATTTGCAAATCGCTAATTTTCTTTTCCTTCTCTAAAACTAAAATTTGATTGTCCTTTTCCAAAAGCTCACGTTCCTTTTTATCTGTATCAAACCGGGCTTGCATCTCAAGGATCTGATCAGAACGCTCTTGCTCATCAACTTGTTTCTTAATTCTGACAAATTCTTCTAAATGGGAAAGAGCAAGATTGGGATTGCTAATATTTGAGTAATATTCGTAGTATATCCAATTAGTTTTAAGCATAAATTCGCTCAAATTCATCTTATACGACAAATCATAACTCGATTTAATATGTGATATAAACTTGTTATAATTTTTTGTATTTAAATATGCTTCGGCAAGTGAAAACAAACTTGAGGTCATTCCTTTTTCATCATTTAGCTTTGATCTTATTTCTAAAGATTTTTCAAGATATGGTATCGCTTTAACATAGTCAGATTTTGCATTTAAAGCATCTCCAATATTGTGTAGAGAATATGCTTGTCCTTCAGTGTTTTCTGTATCCAAATTTAATTGATACGCGAAATTGAAGAGTTCTATGGCTCTATCGACACTATCGACTCTAACATAAAGGCTCCCCAGATTATTGTAGGTAATTGCCATTCCATGTTTGTCCTGTATCCTCTTTTTAATTTCGAGCGATTTGTTATAATATTCTATTGCCTTCTCATTATTGTTCATCTTACGATAAACCAGTCCAATATTGCCATAAGAGTAAGCTATTCCTTCTTCGTTACCTAACTCCTCTTCTATCGAAAGAGATTTAAAATAATAATCCAGTCCTTTTTCATACTGAGAATTTATACAATAAACTATGCCAAGATTATTATATGCATCTGCTAATCCTGATTTAAAATCAATTTTAAGATAGTTGTCGATAGCAAGATTGTAGCTTTCGATTGCCAAATCAAAGTCTGATTCAATTTCTGCAATTATTCCGAGATTTTGATAACAGTTTCCAATTGATTCAAATTTTTTCTCTGACAGAAATATCTCCAAAGCCTTATTGAGATTTTCTCTGGAGTCGTCAAGTTCATATTCGTCCAGTAAGGCAATACCATCTTCATAATACGAATTAGCTTTAGCCAAATTGTATTGTTTTAAACTAAAAATATTTTTATTGTCGATCTTGCCAACAACAAATTCATTTTGTGAATAGCTTAAATTTGCCAACAACAAAATAAATAGAAATAAATATATTTGGTTTAAGCCTTTAATAACTTGTTGCTTTTTCAATGGTTTTTACAAAAATAAAAAAAATAATTATTTACTACCGATGTTTTTACTTATTTTGTAAAATAAAAATTAGAATAGATGATTAAACAAATTTTACTAGTTGGATTAGGTGGTGGCGTTGGCAGCATGTTACGTTTTGTAGCTTCACTCATCTCAACAAAGTATTTTGACTTTAAAATTCCAATCGCAACTTTGATAGTGAACGTTTTGGGAAGTCTTCTAATAGGAATTATTTTAGCATATCTACATAAATCAAATGCTGTATCCTCGGATTTAAAATTTCTTTTAGCAATAGGATTTTGTGGAGGTTTTACAACTTTTTCAACATTTGCTTGGGAAAACTTACAACTTTTTAATAATCAGCAGTATTTCTTGGCAATACTTTACACTTTGCTCAGCTTATTGTTGTGTTTTGTCGGAGTAGCCGGCGGATATTTTCTGATAAAATCATAAATATAAAATAATGTTCGCACTCATTTCTGTTTTTCCCACCTCAAAACCAAAAGTAAAAGTAGGGAAACTATCCCAATCCCATAAAAAGTAAAAAAATACCATGTTAAAGGATTTTTTCCAACTGTTAAAATTACAGCTGGTTTTCCACTCTTTTTATCAAACACAAATTTATCTAAAGTAAGCTGATAACCTTTTCCAAAAACAGGGCTAAAGATAGAGGCTTTTCCTGAAGCTACTATTTTCTCGTTGTCAAATAAGCTTATCCCTGCATAGTTTTTCTTATAATGGAATGCATCAAGAGTCATTTGGAGACGATGCGATTTTTTACCTTTTTTTAAAAAAGCTTCATCATCGATATAATGAATTTCATCAACTTTTATAACGAAACCATTATCCAATTCGAGAGATTCGCCTTGTGTTAAAACAACATCTCCCTGTTTAAACCCTACAACCAGCGACAAAGCATGCATCAATAAGATTATAGCAAATACGACATGTACAACAAAAAGCAATCTAGGGTATCTTGATTTCTTTTTTACGGAAATTTTCATCAAATAATCAGCTGTACAAAGAACTAAATTAACACCAAACAAAACAGCAACAACACACAAAACAATAAACCAAGAAATAATGGCAGGATGCTGTGAATCAAATTTTAGAAACCAATCGAGTGTGATTAAATGATTCATATCTTTAAAACCATAATAGATGCTATCATAACGGGTTAAGAATCCACCAGAAAGAAGAATAATCACAATTAGAACAAGCAATACTGTTGTTAATTTTAGGGATGATAAATATTTGATAAACTTCTTCATTTTACACTAAAAATAGAACTAAAATTATCAGAATTGGCACAATAGACAAAAAGATTTCGAGATTTTTATTTTTCTTCCACAAATTAGGGATATGACTAACGAGCAATGTAAGAAGAAACATGGCTCCTGAAGTAAAAAAGTTTTTACTCCATCTCCACGAATCGCCATAAGCAAGCTGTGCCCACATTGAACCTGAAAACTCGCCGGCAATAAACAAAATTGCTCCTAACAAGGTGAAATTTGCAGCATGATGCATCATAAAAGCTTTATCGGTAGAACCAGATTGCAATCTAAATGAGGTTAAATACATAGCCAATGAAAAAGAGAGAACTGCCATAGAAATCAATCTTAGTTGAAAGAACAATGCTACAAATACATTATCGTACATATAATACATTGGATCAACTTTCAACTCATCAAAAAATACGATGGCTTGAAAAATCAAGGCAATTATCCAAAATTCTGAGAAATTGATTTTCCTGTTTTTATTCACGAACTCATAAATAAACCCCAATATAACAATTACAAATACAATGTTTTGCATTTTCTCGAATGTACCCGACATTGGTAAATGTCCCGATTCAAAATACACAAAAAATATTGATAAGGCTGCGCTCAAAAGTGTTACAAATCCTACTAACCTATTGATTCTCTCTTTCTTTAAAATGCTTAAAAAAACATTTACCGAGAGCAAAAATAAAGTCGATAAAAACAATGAAATCGATATATCTTGAACCATAAAAATCACTTTATTCAATTATGACTCTATCAATACCTTTTATAGCTCTATCGGAGAAAAAGTCGCAACTTGGAAATAGTCTAAAAATTCCTTTTTTTGTATCATTTGGATCGCAAATTAGTAAAATATTTGCCTGATCGTTGCGGTTTGCAATTTCGCTCCATGTATAAACATTTCGGTAGCCATCGTCGGCAACAACTATTATTAGTTGACTCATGAGTTTTTGTGTATCGAATCCAACGTGATCGAACAACACATCTTTTAAGTTAAGCCCCTCAAAAGGCTTTGTACTATGCAATCCACGTCCTTTACCATAAAAAATCGTATGAACTAATTCCTTTTTTTCCTGATCAATATTCTCAGTTAGAGTTGTAAGAATTTTCTTGTCCTTAATAATATCAATTGTTGGTGAATATACAGGTGATTTGCCCTTTTCGATAACTATTTCATCGTTTTTATAAGTTTTTACTATAATCTTTGATGGATTAGAGATATTTCTAGCTGTAATTAAATCATCCATAACAATAAGCTTTGATGCGACAGGCAATTCCCACATATCTTTTGATTTTTCAGGAATAATTCGTGCAACCCCAACAGCAATAATAATATCGTCAAGATTATTTGAATAATAGATTTCACCCCAACTTACAACCACTTTTTCTCCTGATTGATTTTCTATTTCGACATACAAATCAACTAAAGGTGGAAATGCTTCGGCGTTAGCTTTGTCTAACTCAAATAAATTTAAAATGTCTGCAAGCGAATAGCCAACATATCGATATGCTCCAATAAATTTATCTTCGCCATTTACCAAAACTGTTTCTTTTACAATCATCTCATGAAGCGTAAGTTTTGAAAAGTCAACAACCCCTGGCGATTTCACTTCGCCTGTTACCATCAATTCTACCGTATTAAGCTTATGCATTTCGGAATTATCGAAAAAGCAATTTGTTTTATTATCGTTGTCAACAAGCCAAGGTTCACCAACCCTAACATTCTGAGCATTACACGACTGAAATAAAGTAAACACTACAAAACCAATTAAAAAATATTTAGCCTTCATTTTTAGAACGTTTAAAGTTATATTTGAGTTCAAAAATAATCATTCTTCCCGGACATTTATACCCTTTACTATTTGTATAAATTTTATTCAAAACATTATCTACGATTATGCTACAATCAAAATTCTTAAATTGTTTACGCAATTTGACATCAAGTGTTGTATATGCGGGATATTTATCATCAAACAGATACACCTCGTCAATTGAATTATCATCCTTTATCCAACGTGTCCCAACATAATTTACTGCGCCGGAGAAATCAACAATTTTATTTACAAATGCAAATCCGGCTCCTGCTTTATGAGTTGGCACATCAGTTAAGAATTTGTTTGTAAGATCTATACCTGCACCTTCAGGATTAACAATAAATTGAGAAATAACGGATTGATTGTAAGTATAGTTTACAAATAGGCTTAAAGATTTTTTAACCTGATAGGACAAGTCCGATTCGATACCGTAAATTCTAACTTCACCAATATTATCGGTTTGATAAATTGGAGATATGGTATAACCCAAATTCACTGAATCGCCTGTACTAAGCAAATACATAAAGTCTTTTCCGATATTATAATAAGTTGATAATGAGAGATTTAATCCATAATTAAGATCTAAGTCAACTCCTGTTTCAAAGCTATAAAGATATTCGGGTTTTATTTCCGGATTTGCCAATCGAAAACCAGTTCTAACCTGGTCGGAGCGACATAAATCGTCTAAGTTTGGAGCTCTAAAACCCTTGGCAACCGTAGCATAGGCATCAAATCTTTTACTAAATTCATAATTTACCGACAGCTTTGGGCTAAAAGACGACCAATTAACAGGTTTATCGGAAACAAATTGATACTCACTTAGATATTCTATTGAATATGATGGATTTTCGATGCTAAAGGCAGCATTTTTAAATGTGGCATAATCGAACCTAACTCCCGGAACGATTACTAATTTTTTGTTTAACAATTTTATTTTTGCCTGAGCAAAAGAAGAATAGATATCAAGATTTCCGCGATTTCGGATAATATCGGTAGAAGTATAGTAAATATCGGCACCATTAACCGAACCATCTTTAAATTCCCCTCCAAAATCAAGCTCTGTATTCTCGCTAAAATTGTACTGAGCAATTACTTTCGCTCCTTTTTCTATCCGATCAGATTTTATCTCATACAATGCATACTCTCCGTCCGAATAATACTCATTTAGTCTAAAATAGTCTTCGTACAAAACAAAAGTATTTGCAAACAGCCTCAAATTTCCGAAATTTCCGCGATATCTAGCGTATGAATGTATAGTATTTCGCTGAGTATTTGCGCCATTATTCTCATAAATTTTAACACCTCGACCTTTCTGATTATCGAAATAATTTAGAGATAGCTCCAAGCTATTTTTGTCATCAAAGCGATAGCCTGCGAAACCTCCGGCAATCATTTCGTTTAGAAAAACCGGGACAACAATTGTATCATTTTCCTTGATAATTTCATCGGGAGTATTGATGTAACCATCGCTAGAGCGGTACGACGTAAATGTTCTCCAATAAAACTTAGCATTATCTGTTATGCCAGAAAGTCTTAATTTCGTATCAAATGTATTGTATGTACCGTATGATGAGCTTACTGTAGCACTAAATCTATCTTTTGGTTTAAGACTAGTTATATTTATAATTCCACCCATTGCATTTGAACCAAATATCACCGACCCCGGGCCTTTAATAATCTCAATAGACGAGATATTATCCTTGTCTATCATGCTCCAATCAACTGAGCCTGCATCCGATTTATTGACCGGCGAACCATCAATAACTACAAGGGTTCCACTTTGTGATTTTCCTCCTAATCCACGAAGCGACACAACCGTTGAAGAAAACATTCCGGCTTCGCTATAAACGTTAACACCTGATATTCCTTCAAATAATTTGGAGCTTGATATGGCAGGAATACTGTTAATCTCTGACACGCCAATTGTTTTAGTTCTTACAGGGATATCTAGGACACTCTCTTCGAGGTTTTTTTCGGCACCAATAACAATTTCGTCAGTTAGATAAAACTCTCTCTCCAAAATAATTTTAAGATTAGTTATATCAGTTTTTTTTAGATTTATTTCGATAGTTTTAGTTTGATACCCAAGGGACGAAAAGACCACTACATACTTTTTACTTTCAAGATTTTTGATTTCAAAAAATCCATTTTCCGAAGTAACTGTTCCCTTTTTTATTTCAGGCATATATACGTTTACATCTGCAATACTTTGATTATCAGAACTATAAACATAGCCAGAAACGTTTTGTCCGTAAACAAAGCAAGTGCAAAAAAGCAAAAAACTAAAAAACAGTATTTTATTCATCAAATCAAAATTAAATCCCGGAACTGCAACAGAAACAGCCCCGGGGATTTAAAACAGAAAACAAAACTAAACTTATTTTACAATAATTTTTCTTGATTCAGGAATTCTGTTATCATCTGAATAGATTTTAACAAAATATAAACCTGAACTAAGATTAGCAGAACTTAAATTAATAGACTTAGTGAAGATAGAGTTTGTTCTGCTAACTAATGCTCCCTGAGTATTATAAACTTCAACAGAGCTAATAACATCTGAAGATTCAACAACAAAGTAATCATCGCAAGGGTTTGGATAAACAGAAATTGCATTAGCAAATAATTGATTTACAACACCACTTGGTGCTATTCCAGTAACCATTATGTCGTCGATTTTAGAAATTCCGGCTGCTGTAACCGTAGCATCAGAAACGCTAACATTATCAGTCATAATCCATCTAATGTAAAGAGAAGTTGTTCCTTGACCTTCCATTTCAACTGGCAAATCTAATTCATCAATTACTCCAGTTTCCCAATCTGAGGCAACAGTAATTGCACCATCAGCGATATCAGCCCAATCGCCACCACTAGCTCTCCATTGTAGTTTAAAGTTTATAGGTCCATCCGAATCTGAGAATTGTTTTGATGAAACTTTCATGCCTGTAAAGCCATCAGCTTTAAATTTGATTGACCAAAATTTATCGTCTGCACCATTATCCCATTCTGTAGCAGTAGCTGCATTATCGGTTGCACCTTCGGTGTAAGTTAATGTTCTTGTTGTTCCGGCTGTTCCATTTTCGGCACGAATATCATAACCTAAATTCCCTACGACACCAGAATCTGCATTAAATTCAGTATCTGTATCATCAGCGAAATCGAATCCAATTATAGTAGTTGGTTCTGGAAGTGGAGTAGCAACAATAAGGATATCGTCAATTTTTGAAATTCCAACTGCATCAACTGTACCATCACCTACCGAAGTACTCGAAGTCATAATCCATCTTAAATAAATTGAGGTTGAACCCGGGTTATTAATGTCAGCCGGTAAGGCTAATTCTTCAACAACGCCTGTTGTCCAATCTGTACCTACGGTAATTGCACCACCTGTTACATCTGCCCAATCGCCACCTGACAAACGCCATTGCAATTTAAATTCTTTTGGACCTGTAGCGTCGGAATACTGCTTAGATGAAATTTTAAAGTTTTCATAACCATCTGCTTTAAATTTAATCGACCAAAACTTATCGTCAGCACCATTATCCCATTCTGCAACAGTTGCTGCATCATTTGTAGCACCTTCAGTGTAGCTTAAATCTCTTGTTGTTCCTGCTGTTCCATTTTCGGCGCGAATGTCGTAAGACAAGTTCCCGTCTAAACCTGAGTCGGCAGTAAATTCAGTGTCAGTATTATCAGAAAAACCAAATCCGATAATAACTTCTTCCTGTGCATTTATACTTAGTGTCCAACCAAGTAAAATAATACTTAAAAATAGTAATTGTTTTTTCATGCTCTTTTTGATTTTTTAGTTTAACATTAATATCATTTATAATTGAATTTTCATTGAAAAGCTTATTTGTCCATCATCTGTGTGATCTGCATCTAAAACTTTAACAATACCCTTTTTGCCATCAGCTGTCATAAACGGAATAATAGTTCCGGCATTGGACCACTTATATTTTTTCTTTCCCCAGACATCATCATACGAAACGATTAGCAAACTATCGTTATGTGCATTATCAAAGTCAGCAGCTGAGACTCCATTATCTGCACGTATATCCCATTTTGTATAATTTCGTGTTGTCCAATCAGTTATGTATGGATAATAATCCTCATATAGTTCGCCTGTTGCTGAAATTTCCTCTCCCGGGGACGAAAAAGTTGGCGAAGGTAGCATAACTCCGTTGTCTTCACTGTAATTAAAATATACCAAAACATCTACCAAGCTCTGAAACATACTTGCAGAGTCTTGCATATATACATTTCCGGTTGAAGGCAAAAAGAAATGTGGCAAATTTGAATTATTCTGATAACCAAGTGTGATAATATCGTACTCTATAATCCCACCAAACTCAGAATTTGGATCCTTATAAATTTTTAACGATACTTGCGCTGTATTTTTATTTCGATCTTGAACTGCAAACACCCATGTTGTCTCGTCTTCAACACTCTGATAAAAAGTCTTGTTTAATGTAAAACCAGGGGAATTCAGTCCCGAATCCATTACAGTTTTAACTACACCATCGTATTCCTTTTTTACAGTAAAATTTGTAATATTTGCTTCCGGGCCATCAACCACGACTTTAAATTTTAAAGGAGCTCCAACAACAACCGTATCTCCATCATTTGTTAGACCATCCTCAAAAACTAAGTATATAGTTGGCATTAAAGGCTCAGGATCGGGTTTACACGAAGTAAAAAAGAACGCAAAAAATACAAAAGTCAAAAATAGAAGTCCTACAAAACGAGTTGAAATGTTTCGCAATTCGCTGATTATAAATATTTTAGTCCTAGTTTTCATTACAATTATTTTACAACATTAGATAATTCATCTGGAAGACTATCGAGATACTTTTTATCACAATAATTAACAACTCCCATTCCATGATCTTTCAATATCTTTCCTCCCCTTTCAACATCAGTCATGAACATAATAAATTTTAATGCATTATCAAAGTTTTTAGAATTTTTAGGAATTGTCAGACTATATAAAATTGATGATCCGTTTATCGTAGTTGTTGTTCCTTGTTCTTTTCCATAAACCTCAAGACTTACTGTATTATATAAACCTTCGAACTGTGGATTACTGAGATTGATTTCGTCGGGAAGTTCAATATACTTCAATTTATGCTGAATTGCTACCGAACGATAAATCATAAGATAATCTATATTACCAGTCTCGAGAAGGGCAAGTAAATCAACTTCTTTTGGTCTGATGACCGTATTTTTCTTTTCCAACAAGTTTCCCTTTAATCCTGCCTGCTGATAAAACAGTTCAGCTAATTCGAATAAAAAAACTGTTCTATAACCACATGGATCGGCATTGGGATCGGAACGACCTATAACAATATTCTCCTGCATTAAAACATTTTGCCAATTATCTGCTGTGATTTTGTCGGCATCAACAGACTTATCAGTATATGCAATAACCATCTCGTTCGATGCAAAAACGAAATTCCATGATGCAAAATCAGGGATCAATAGTTTATCAATTACTAAGAAATCGGCAACAGCTAAAATATCACAATCTTTATTCAAATCAGTAATTTTTCGGGCTGCATCTAAACTTCCTGATGATTCGGCAAATACTTTTACTTCGGGATTCTCCAAATTAAACTCTTGAGTTAGCGTTTTCATTGGCATTGCTAAGCTTCCGGCGTGAAAAATCACTATTTGTTCGCCTGCTTCCTTATGATTGTGACAAGCAGTTAATAACAAAATCGCAGCAAAAAGAATCAGTATGTTTCGCAAATGCTTCATAATAAAAATTTCGACTTGCAAATATATGCAAATCGGTTTAATAAAAAAAAAATATTTCGAGAAACAATAAAATCTTTGTGAAAAAGCTTATCACAACTTTTTTTTCGTGCCTGATATTCTTTAGGTGAGGTTACAACAAGTATTTATAAGAGTAAAAGCCTCTTCGTTCGGCACTTACTTCGGCTCCTAAAGATACCGGAGCTCAACACAAGGAGTACCTCAACTCTAAGTGGTTGCTGGTAAAGCGCTCTTCGTTTCGGTACTTCGTACCTCAACTCAGAGCTTTTTTTAGCCACTAAAACACGAAGGACACGAAATGGAAATAAAAGTAAAATTTTCAATTTATAACTAATTTTTTTAGTGCTTTTAGTGCTTTCGTGGCTATTTTTTCTTCGTTTCAGCACTTCGTAACTCAACTCCAAGAGGTTTGATGTTTAGGTCCCCGCTACGCGGCTTAGACAAATTGATTGACATGAGTTTTACAAATAGGGCTCCGCTATGCGGCTAAAAAAAATCGTAAAGTCAAAATGCAGCCTGAATGTTTTATTTCGATAATGGATACAAAAAAAAACACATCTTTAACACATAGGACTCCAATAAATTTGTGTTTTTAGAAATTGTATAAAACTCATCTTAACCGGAGATTCAAGTTTTTCTTTAATATAAAAGCGAGATTTTTGCACATCCCAACTTAGAATCACAGCCTGATGCTGCATAGATGAGTATAAGTCGTAGGCATTTTTCAATAGTTTTAAATATATTGTTATTTCTTGAATGTTTTCAAAACGGCTAAAATCGTCTCCAATATACTCTTGAATTACGCTCATATCAGCCTCGCCGATATTTTGATAATCGGAATTTAGAAGATTTATTATTACCTTTTCGGAGCTAATTTTATCACAAATGCTTTTTATTGCTGAAACAGATTTACAGTTTCTAAAATCATCATATTCTCGATATCCATAACTAAGACAGTTTTCTCCTTTTATAATTAAACCAAATGGAATTAGTTTAATCATAACTTTTGTATCTGTCCCATGTCGTGGAATTTCGACATCCAAATAGAATAGAGCATTTTTCTTTAATCTTATTTTAGCATTAGGAATAAATGTAGTTATACCAAAGTTTTCCGGGAACACATCTTCAATATTCCTATTAGATTTTATCTCATTTACAAAATCACATTCCCAAAATTCTCTTTCAAGAATAGTATAAGTTCCATCGGCATTTGTAAACGCACCAACTGTGTGAGCACAATTGCAACCGCAAGCTGGCCAGCCACCTTCAATATGCAGATACCCGTTTTTGGCATCATCAATAATATCAAAATAATCCTCTATTGGCTCCTCTGCCATTGAATAGCAATTCTGAACTTTTGACCACAGAAGTGTTTTAAGATTATCCGAATTTTGCGAGTACAAAGGCTTAAGGCTAATCAGAAGCACAAATAATAAAGCAATTTTTCCAATCATCATCTGGTTAATCATGGTTTGATGGAGTAAAGATAAAAAAAAATCCTTAAATTTGTATTATAATAATGAAACTATGAGTTATCCTCAATTATTATCAATTATAGGTACAATTCCTTTGTTTTCGATGCGGACATTTTTTCCGGCATTTCTAACAGCTTTATTTTTCGCTCATCCCGAATGGTTTCCAGGTGTCGAAGGAGCTGAACAGGCTGCTGAGCAAGGCACATTTTTAGCTCAAAACTGGCTATTAATTATCTTGGGCATACTCAGCATTCTTGAATTTGTGGGTGATAAAAACACAGATATTCGTCAGTTTTTAAGAGAAGCAGAGCCATATATAAAACCAGCGAGCTATTTGCTAATTCAGTTTTTTGTGATGAGCGAAAACTCCACCGAGGCGTTAAATCAGATAAATTGGGCAGGCTTTAATCCTCTAATAATTCTATCAGTTTTTGGAGCCGGGGCTGTTTATTTTCTTTCAAGACTCAGGAAAAAATTCCTCGATTTTCTCTCTGATATTGATGCTGACGATAATCTTTTTTTAGGTAGAATAATCAGTTGGATAGAAGACAGTTTAGTACTATTTGGATTCCTATTACTTGTTTGGGCAGGTATATTTATGGTAATCTGTTATCTGATTGTTACAGCAATTATTATCTATTTAGCCAAACAATTTGAGAAACAAGCAGAAGCTCAAAAACTAAATTGCAAAGCTTGTGGAACGAAGATATTGCCATTTGCGATAACTTGTCAAAATTGCAAATCTCAAAACGACACAATCTTTGACATAGGCATTCTTGGTCAACGAAAATCAAATCTTACGACAGATATTTCTAGACATCGCCTTAACCTTCTAAAGCAACGAAGATGTCCTGAATGCGCCACCCGATTCGAAAAGCGCAGCACCGAACAAACCTGTAAAGGATGTGGAACTGCTATATTTTCTAATCCCAATATAAAAGAATATACACGACATCTCGACAAAAAGTTTTACCTAATTCTAAGCATTTCGTTTGTGGCAGGTTTTATTCCAATAATTGGGTTTGTCTTTAGTGCCAGTTTGGTTAGCATTCATTTGCTTTCTCCATACCGCAAATTCATATCAAAATCAGGTACTTTGTTTTCTCGACTACTCATAAAACTGCTAACTTTAATTTTCTTTATTTTTGGTGCAGGATTAGGATTTATTGCAGCCCCAATCTATGCAGCAATTAGATATTATATCATAAGAAGTCAGTTTTTAGTAAGCAACCAAACAGAGAAAAAAAGCGTTAAAAGTAATAATCCGATAATCAAAACCTAAAACAATGATAACCTCTAAAACTGGTCTGTGGATTGTATTTTGCATAGTATTGCTATCTTTCTTAACGTTTTCGTGTGATCCTGAAACACCAATTACTCCAAATGATACAACAGCAGGTCAAACAGAGGGGTTTTGGGTTACTACTTTGGATACCACAATTGGACTTTATTTAGCATATTTTAATGATGGAGTTGAATTTTACGAATTAGATTTGGATAAGGATGGAATTAAAGATCTCAAATTCCATGGATTTCAGGACTATTGGCATGGACCTACCAGTTACAACACTTCAATTTATTGTCTCCACGATAGTATTTTATTGAGTCATTATTCATACACCGACACAATTTTTCTGAGTATTGGTTCAAATTATCACGAAGAAGGGGACACTACTGTTTGCACAACATATTATAGATATAATTGTGAAAGGCAAAATACTGACGACAGCATTAATTCGTTTATGGATGGAAGTCATATAAAAGCATTACAATTTGGCGACAAATTGAACGAGGCTGATTTTTGGTCTAGCTCTACATCACACATGAGAAAATACAACTATCCTTATGGTGCAGCTTTGCCAGCATATCTATATTCCAGTAATGACACAGCTTATTATGAAGGCACATCTACTAATTACAGTTGTCATAATTTTGCACAAAACGAAATTATATATGTTGGATTTAAAATCATTTACGCAGATTTTTACAAACTAGGATGGATTAAGCTTGAGCTAATCGACAATTACAAAATACATTTGATTGAATATGGTTTAATGGATTAACAAAAATCGATTGATGTATCGACACATCAATGGTTGTCAAAACCATAAGTCATATATATAAGGTGTTCGAGTACTGTTGTTATTTCAGTCATGTATTCTTTCACAGCTTTTGGGCTACCAGGCATACAAAACACCAGAGTTTTACTTATTGTACCGGCAACACTTCGACTTAACAATGCATTTGGATTTTGCTGCCCATATTTCATCCTCACCATTTCCATAATTCCGGGAATTTGCTTATCAAGAATTGGTGTAATGGTTTCAATTGTAATGTCTTTTTGGCTAACACCTGTTCCGCCGGTTGTAAAAATTACATCGTAGGCATTTGCACAGTGTAGAATAGTATTTTTAAGTTTAACTGCGTCGTCGGGAATGATTAGTTTTTCGCACTTACAAAGCCTATCGATACTTGCAAAATACTCCTGTATCATATTTTGTATAGCCGGACCGCTTAAATCTTCGTATTCACCTCTGCTAGCTCTATCACTTAGTGTGATAATGGCAATTTTAAAAACTTTTGGTTTATAAACAAGTTCGTCTTCCGGTTTTATTTTTCCGTGCTTTATTACTTTAGCAAAGATTCCTTCTTTAGGCATAACGCAATGACCAACTTGCTGAAACACAGCACAATCGCCACCGTGACATTTTTTCCCTTTTTGAGTAATCATAAGGGATACGTTCTCGTTTTCGAGAATATCGAGGATTTTTGTTTTGCGAAAGTCGATTCCGAGAGTGGTAATATTTTCGGCAAACTCGCCATATTTAAAATCCTGTCCGAATTTAGCTGAGAATTTTTCGATTTCTTCCTGAGCGAGCAAACTCACCTGTCTGTGCCAATCGCCACGGTGAGCATCTTTTGCAATACCTTCAGAATTTAAAACAGCAGACTTAACAGGTAGTTTTAGTTCTCCTTTTTTAGCAGAAATATTTATAGATTGAATTTTGAATTTCATTTCCTGATTCATTTATTTAAAATAATCTTGAGTCGCAAATTTATGTGCAAAATTAGAAATAAAAACGGGAAACGAGGGTGAAATCACACTGAATTTTGAATAAATTACAGATATTTCCTCGATTTTGTTGATAAAATCACTTTTCAAATTCGTCTAAATTATAACATATTTACTTGCAACTGCCTTGTTCACCAACTCCCAGTTTCTAAGTCCTTCATACTCGGGTGCAGATGAGAATTCCCATTCTGGAGCATAGTTGACTAAACCTGCTTTAACAGGATTTTGATGTATGTAATTAAAACATATCTGGGGATACTGTTTTTGCAGATTTTGAAAATTTATCTTTGCAATCCCATCCTTAGTAAAATATGCCGGTGCTACCCCTTTTGGACAATTAACACATTCTGCTTTGGTTTCTTTTCGAAATAAGGAGCCTGTAAAATTTTCTTGTTTATTTATTGCTCTGGTGTATGATCGCAGCATTATTCCAATGGAGTCGTTAAAGGTTCTGCTACGCCCAGTCAGGGTTTCACTCGAAGTTCCGGTCAGGCCAGTCAGGGTTTCACTCGAAGTGAAACCCTGACTGGGCGTAGCAGGCAATTCAACCTCCCGAACATACACCATTAAATGAAAATGATTAGGCATAAGACACCATGCTAAAATATCTGAATAAGGAATTACGTAAGTTCTAATTTTTTCGATAAAAAACAAGTAATTATCCCTAATATAGAAAATTTTACGACGATTATTGCCCTGATTGTAAATGTGATATATGTAGTTTTTTTCTAATTGCATCCCAATACATAAAAATTAAATGTATAACGAGAATTTGAATTCTTTCAATGTTACACTTTAGTTTTATTTAACAGTTTTATATCGTGTATAACCATGTTTTTATCGACAGCCTTACACATATCATAAATGGTTAGTAAGGCTATACTTACAGCAGTAAGAGCTTCCATCTCGACACCTGTTTGTCCAATGCATTTAGATGTTGCAGTAACTCTGACACCAGTATCTATAGTTTGTGCAGAACAGTCAACTTTTGTTAGATTTAATTGATGACAAAGAGGAATTAACTCAGGCGTTTTTTTTGCTGCCACTATGCCTGCAAACTCGGAAATTGACAATACGTCTCCTTTTTTTATTGTATTCTCGTTAATCATTGCAATTGTTTCATCCGAAAGTTTAATAAACCCTTCTGCAATTGCAGTTCTAATACTATCAGGCTTGTTCCCAACATCAACCATGTTTGCTTTTCCTGTATTGTTATCTATATGTGAAAATTCAGTCATATCAATTATCCTCCAATATTATAAAAATTTCCGTTTGAGCATGTTACTCCTACTTTTGGCTTGTTCTCTACTGCTTTTAAAATTGCTTCTTTTGCTCCAAGTTTTCTCACGTTATACCCAATATTTGAAAAAAGACAAGGTTTTATATAACCGTCGGGTGTGAGTCTAATGCGATTACAATGTTTGCAATCGCCACCTGTCCCCCCTTCGACAACTGAAAACTCTCCTGTTTCCAGGCTCATTTGAGTAATAAATCGCAACTCCAGATTCATGTCTTTTGCAAACATCTGTAATGATTCTCTTGTAGCTTCGTCGTTCTTATCAAAAACAACAGCATTTAATTTAACTGGATATAATCCTGCTTTTTGGGCTGCAACAATTCCCTGAATAACCTTTTTAATATCACCACCTCTTGTTATTCTTGAGTATTCATCAGGATCGAGAGTATCGAGACTAATATTTATTCGCATCAAACCGGCTTTTTTAAGTTCATCTGCATATTTGCTGAGTAATATACCGTTTGTTGTCAAACTAAGATCTCTAATACCGTCAATGTTGGCAATCATTCTTACAAGCTCAACAATCCCCTTTCTCACCAGAGGTTCACCACCCGTAAGACGAACTTTGTTTACTCCTAAACTAACAGCTGTTTTGCATACCTCAACAATTTCATCAAAACTCAGAATATCTTGATGATCCATAAGTTCAATCCCCTCAGCAGGCATGCAATAAACACACCTCAAATTACATCTGTCGGTAACCGAGATTCTCAAATATGTAATATTTCGATTAAATCTGTCTAACATCAATATCGCTTCCTTCTTCTATTTCATAAACACCTTGATCAAGAAAAACAATTCCCCAAGCTTGCACATAAGAATTTAAATGTGCCGAGCCATGATATTCGATAGCTGCAACCGAATTATCATTATTAAGTTTAACCGGATAATATGATTTTCGCTTGGCTTTTTTTCTAGAAATCTTAGAATCAAGTTTTAACTTAAAAACATTTGGTTTAAAATCGTGTCCCATAATTTTATATAAAAATGGTTTGACGATAGTTTCAAAGAGCACTAAGCCCGAAACAGGATTACCGGGCATTCCAAAGCAAAACTTATTTCCGTTTTCGGCATAGACTAAAGGTCTTCCGGGTTGAGCAGCAATACTGTCAAACCAAACGTTTAGTTCCGACTCCTTTAAAATTGGCGCAACATAATCATAATCCCCCATGGAAACGCCTCCGGTAATGATTACAACATCATTTTTTGCCTTCATGGAGTTAAAAGCATTTTTAATATCCTCATAAGTATCGACTGCGATTCCATAATATTCAGCATCAATACCAATAGTTTTACAATTATTAATAAGCTGGTAAGCATTGGAATTATATATTTGTCCGGATTTTAGTTTATTCCCAGGTTCAATAATTTCGTCGCCTGTAACAATTATTCCGACTTTAGGTTTTGCAAAAACATCCACTTTATCATAACCTAATGAAGCTAATATTCCGCAATGGAAGGGCTTTAAAAGTGTCGATTTTTCAAGAACTTTATCACCCAATCTAATATCCTCGCCAAGTGGAGAAATGTTTTCGGATGAATTTTGATTATTGATAATAATAGTATTACTTGAGGTTACTTCGACATCCTCTACCATCACAACAATTTCGGCATTTTTGGGTACTGGAGCTCCTGTCATGATTTTAATACAATGCCCGTGTTCAATAATATACTGATCATTATCTCCAGCACCAATAATTTTATCGACAATAAGCTCATTATCAATATCCGATTTCAGACAGGCATAACCATCAACCATACTTTTATTAAAAGGAGGCATATTGATTGATGAAATAATATCAGATGCCAATACCCTGCCAATAGAATTTTTAACATCTATCTTTTCAATTTTAGTTTGAAAGTCGGTTTTAAGAACAATTTTTAGTGCTTCGGAATGAGTTATCATTTTAAAAATATTAAATTCTAAAAATAATTTCTTATTAAATGAAATTAAGCACAAAATTATCTATTTTTTTTTAATAATCCTTGAATAGTATAACCAATGTTTATGACAATACTTAGTAATTAGAATGTTAAAGAATATGTAATTGTGCTAGCATCAAACCTATTATACAACATACTATTTAGAATTATCAATCTATATTACTGACATTCAGCACTTTAGCAAACCATTTGTTTAGAATTAGTCTATATACAAATTTATTTTACTGATTAATATCATGTTTAGGGGTGATTTGAGCAAATATCTTTAGAGGGTATAAAAAAACAGCCGGAGGTAACAACTGTTGTTATTTTATTAACATTGTGAATTTAGTAACATATAATAATTAATTTTTAAAAACCGAATAAAAATGACAGATGTAAATGTAATTATCAACGAAAAGATCGAGAAGTTCGGTAAAGAGAGACAAGCTCTTATGCCTATTCTTCAAGGTATTGTAGCCGACAAAAACTACATTACAGAAGATGAATTACTAAAAGTTGCAGAAGCTTTAGATTTATCTGCGGCAGATGTATATGGCACAGCTACTTTTTACACATTTCTCGATGTAGTGCCACGCGGCAAGTATGTTATCAGAGTATGTAAGACTATCTCCTGCCACATGGCCGGCAAAGATGAAATCATCGAAGCTTTGGAGAAAACCTTAAAGGTAAAACTTGGTGAGACAACTCCAGACAAAAAGTTTACTTTATTGCAAGCAAACTGCATGGGTTGGTGTCACAAAGGTCCGGTTATGTTAATAAATGACGAAGTATATCCTGAGTTAACATCCGAGAAAGCAATTGCAATTGTAGAAGAATACATTGCAAAGTAGTTCAATTAGTTGTTAAAAATTAAAAATTTGAAAATGGAAAATAAAAAATTAACAAAAGTTGACCTGATATTTGAAAATGATGGAACATGTGCAACAACTGTTCTTGATAAGATCAAAGCTATGTCTCAGGATGACATCATCATGGAGATGATAGACTCAGGTTTAAAAGGACGTGGTGGAGCAGGTTTCCCAACAGGTTTAAAATGGAAATTCACAAAAGCCGAAAATTCTTTTGACAAATACATTGTTTGTAATGCAGACGAAGGCGAACCAGGCACATTTAAGGACAGAGAAATTTTGGACACTGTTCCTTCAAAAGTATTTGCAGGTATGACTATTGCAGGATATGCAATCGGTGCAAAAGTTGGTTATTTGTATTTAAGAGCAGAGTACAACTTTTTATTAAAGAAGTTAAACGACAAGTTAGATTCATTTAATGCAACTATTAAAGATAAAGGTTTCGATTTCCGCATTGAGATACGTTCGGGAGCCGGAGCATACATTTGTGGAGAAGAAAGTGCATTATTCGAGTCTATCGAAGGTAAAAGAGGTGAACCAAGAAACAAACCTCCATATCCAACAGTATCAGGATTATTTGGCAAACCAACAGTAATCAACAATGTAGAGACCTTAGTTTATGCAACCATGATTATGAAATATGGTGCAGACAACTTCAAAAAAATGGGAACTCAAGATTCTCGCGGATCAAAAGTATTCTCAATTTCGGGTGACACTCCAAATGCAGGAATTTATGAACTTGAATTAGGAATGACAGTTGAAGATTTCGTTAGCGATTTTGGTGATGGCGATACAAAAGCGGTTCAGGTTGGTGGAGCATCTGGACTTTGTGTACCCCGCAAAAAATTTGCTGATATGATTATTGGCTACGAAGGTGTACCAACCGGTGGTTCTATGATGCTATTTAACAGCTCACGTTCAATGTATAACGTACTCAAAGATTACTTAGAGTTCTTTGCAGAGGAATCATGTGGGCAATGCACTCCTTGTCGTGTTGGTTGTCAGCAACTACTCGAAGGGATTGAGGCAGTTAAACGTGGCGAAAAGCATCCTTCATACTTAGAAAGTTTGAAGAAGTTAGCCGAGACAATGAAATTATCAGCAAAATGTGGTTTAGGACAAAGCGTCGCAAATCCATTTGTTTCTATTGTTGACAATTTCAGAGAAGAGATAATTTACTAATTCACAAACCATTTAAGAAAAACAAAATGGCAAAATACGAAGTAAATCTAAAAGTAAATAATATACCGGTAACGGTAGAAGAAGGCTCAACTATTTTAGATGCAGCCAAAAAATTAAATTTCCGTATTCCTACACTTTGTCAACACCCCGATTTGTGTGTTGCCGGCAATTGCCGTGTGTGTGTAGTTGAACAAAAAGGTGCACGTGCCCTACCGGCAGCTTGTGCTACTCCTGTTTCAGAAGGAATGGAAATTTTCACAAATAGTCAAAAAGTAAGAACAGCCCGTAAGCACATTATCGAACTTTTGCTTTCTGAACACAACACAGAATGTACAAGTTGTTATAAAAATGGTAAGTGTGAATTACAATCATTGGCAAACGAGTATCGTGTAAACGAAAACGACTTTATCAAATTGGTTAATAAAAAAACTTACACTATTGACGATTATTCACCTTCAATTATTAAAGACGACAGCAAATGTATCCGCTGCCAGCGTTGTGTGCGTACATGTACTTCAATGCAATTTGTCAGTGCACTCACAGTTGCTCACAAAGGTGATCACCAAAAAATATCAACTTTCTTTGATAAACCAATGAATGCTGTTGTTTGTACAAACTGCGGCCAGTGTGTTAACCGTTGTCCTACCGGAGCATTGGTAGAAAAGAACTATATCGATCAAGTTTGGGATGCTATTAACAATCCTAATGTACACGTGGTTGTTCAAACTGCTCCTGCTGTTCGCGTTGGACTTGGCGAAGATTTAGGTTTAGAGCCAGGCCACAGAGTAACAGGTAAAATGGTAGCTGCGTTAAGACGTATCGGATTCGATTCTGTTCTTGACACAGACTTTACTGCCGACCTTACCATCATGGAAGAAGGCACCGAGTTGTTAGTAAGACTTAAAAAAGCATTAGTTGATAAAGATGAGTCTGTTGCTCTACCTATGACAACTTCTTGTTCACCGGGTTGGGTTAAATTTATTGAGCACAAATTCCCAAGTTTGTTACCTAACGTTTCTACATGTAAATCACCTCAGCAAATGTTTGGTGCTTTGGTTAAGACTTTCTACGCTCAGAAAAAAGGATTAAAAGCAGAAAATATGGTTTCTGTTTCAATTATGCCTTGTACTGCTAAAAAGTACGAAGCTGATCGTCCGGAAATGAGAGATAGTGGTTTTAAAGATGTTGATTACGTATTAACAACCAGAGAATTAGCAATGATGGTTCGTCAGGCTGGTATCAATTTCGAAGACCTTGCAGATGAAAAATACGATTCAATAATGGGAGAATCAACAGGTGCTGCTGTTATCTTTGGTGCAACAGGTGGTGTTATGGAAGCAGCTTTGAGAACTGCTTACGAAATAGTTACAGGTCGCGAAGTTCCTTTCACTAATCTTGATATTGTTCCTGTTCGTGGTTTCGAAGGAATTAAAGAAGCTAAAGTTCTTATTAAAGACGTTCTTCCTGAATGGGGATTCCTCGAAGGTGCTGAGCTTAGCGTTGCAATTGCTCATGGTTTGGCTAATACCAACAAACTTATGGCAGCTGTTCAAAGAGGCGAAGTGAACTATCACTTTATCGAAATCATGGCATGCCCGGGTGGATGTCTTGGTGGTGGTGGTCAACCAATACCAACTTCTCCTGAAATTCGCGCTAAACGTATGGAAGCTATTTATGATGAAGATACTCATATGGCTATCAGGAAATCGCACGAAAATCCTGAAGTTACAGCTATTTATGAAGAATTCCTTGGTAAACCAAACGGACACAAATCTCATGAATTACTACACACTCATTACACAAAACGTAAAGGTTACTAGTAGTATTCCAAAATATCTAAATAAAAGCCTGCAATTTTTTGCGGGCTTTTTTTTGCAAATTTATTTTTGATAAATAGTTTTTTATATCTTTACAAAAAAAAACATAACTATGGCTAGAGAAAATAAAGACCCAAAAGTTAAAGGACTCGGTTGTTTAGGATTTACAGTATTTGGATTACCAATTATTATTGCACTATCGTTATTTATTGTTTGGATTGGTTGGTATGCTTACTCAACCTACAACAAATGTATTGACGCAAATGAAACTGTAAAAAACTCATGGTCGAATGTCGAAAACGCATATCAAAAGCGTTTGGATTTGATTCCTAACATTGTTGCAACTGTTAAAGGATATGCTGAACATGAAAGAGAGACTTTCACAGCAATTACCGAAGCCAGATCTAAAGTTTCTTCCATCAATGTTGATGCCGATAACCTCACAAACGAGGATATAGAAGCTTTTCAGGCTGCACAAGATGAATTTTCCAGTGCTATCAGCCGACTTTTAGTAGTTGTTGAAAACTATCCGGAGCTTAAAGCTAACCAGAACTTCCTGAGTTTGCAAAATGATTTAAATGCAATAGAGGCAGAAATAATACTACGTCGCGATGAATTTAACACAACCGTTAAAGCCTATAATATTTTAGTTTTAAAATTCCCTCGTAATCTGTTTGCTAAAATGTTTGGATTTAACGAAAGAGCATATTTTAAAGCTCAGGAAGGTGCCGAAAATGCTCCAAAAGTTGAGTTTTAGTTTATAAAAAACTACAAGTACAAGTTACGAATAAGATTTGCTACGCCCTCTTGATGATTTGATTCAACTGGATTAAACATGCTTAATAGCTCTTGAGGTGCATTAGCAACAATATATGAGTTTTGTGGGATTGAATACTTTAGCATATCCAAATCGTAATAATCATTCCCAATACATACAACATCATTAATATCCACATTATATTTAGAACGAATGTGTTCGATGCCGGTGGCTTTCGAAATATTTGACGGTAATATCTCTATCCAAATAGATTTTCGATCAATTGGACTTGTTGCTTTGACAACTTTAAGATGAGGAAAACGATGAGTAATTTTTATCAAATTATCTGATTCTTCGTGACATATAATTACAAATTGAGATGCTCTGTTTGGACATTTCTCGATTGGAGTAACACCATGTGATTCGTAGTAAGATATTCGCGAATGGAAATCTGAATTCAAATTATTCGAAGAAAAATGATGAAAGAAATGATTATCAGGCACAGGAAGTTGAACCATAAAATCATAATTATTATCGGACAAAAACCGATAAACATCCTTAGTATCCTCCTCTCCGATTGAGTTTTCCTTTAGTAAACGTTGTTCTTTCCAATCGTATATACCAATACCTGAGGAAAAGACAAGATAATCTATAGGTAAATCGTCGTCAACAACAGTTTTAAGAGAAAACAAGCTGCGACCGGTTGCAATTACTCTAATTACTCCAATTTTACCGAGACTACGAAGACTGTCAATTGTATTTCTGGATACGACACTGTTATCGTCGGCAAGAGTACCATCAAAATCGGTTACAAATATTCTTCTCTGATAACAATTCATTTAGTCATCTTTTGTTGAATTTAATACGTGTAATAACTGATCATCTACATAAAAGTTTTCAAAATCTGCAAGTATTCCTTTAAAAAGTGGACTAAGTTTTTTGTTTGTAATCGCTAATAAAAAACCAAGATAATTTTCTCCAAAATAAATTGGAATAAGATATTTATGAACTTTTTTATCCTCATGCTTAAAAACACCTAAATAAGTAACATTTTCGGTTTCTGAGCATTTGTCAAAGTACTCTGAGAAGTCCTTATCCTCAAACATATCGTTTGGAAAATCGTCATTAAAAAACAGTTCTCTATTTTTACTAATCCCCATTGCAGCATATTCAATATCCAGAAAAACGAAATTAAACTGTTTAATTATAAACTCCAAAACCCGATTAGCAAATAACTCCACGGACTTTATTTCCCCCGAAGCAATTTCGTTTCGGATACAATCAAAATTCCTGCTAAGTCTATCAGGCAGAGCAACAATAAGATAAAAATAAGAGCCAATTATCACAAAAGTAATTGACATTAGTGCAATCACTAAAATAATAACCGATCCTGGCATCTCTAAATCTGTAAAGAGCATCCATACCGGAAAAATCAATGCCAAACAAAAAATAATATAAAACATTAGCACAAGATTGCGCTGGATCAATGATATTTTACGAAAAGTTTCCATAATTATAATTGAGTTATATTTTGTAACAAATGTAAGTCTTTTTAGCTAAAATCATTACAATTTATAATCATTATTTAGAATATACTTTGACTAAGTCGAGACAAAATCTAAAAATATCTTTATACTCAGCATAGGTTAAATCGACTATTTTATCCTGAGGTTGGTGATAGTTTTGATTGTTTCCGGCAGCGTAAATAAATATTGCATCAACACCTTTATCATAAAATGGAGCATGATCACTGGAATATGTAACATGAGAACTGTGCATCACATCAAAATACTTTTCTTTTTGGTTCATTTGAATTATTAGAGTATCTAAGTCCGGATATTCTTTTGCGTTCAGCATATAAATTCCGTCATCTCCTGTACCAATCATATCAAAATTTACAAGAAATTTCACCTTCGACAATTCAAAAGGAGGATTATCTGCCATGTAAGTAGATCCAAGCAAACCAGCCTCCTCGCCACTAAACAGAGCGAAAACCATTGTAAATTCAGGTTTACGTTTTTGCGAAAAATATTTTGCTAGATTTAAAACCATCGAAACGCCGCTAGCATTATCATTAGCTCCCGGATACATTATATCTCCAATCATTCCAAGATGATCATAATGAGCAGTAAACATCACAATGCTATCAGATTTACCTTTTATATATGCAATCACATTTTGTGTTTCGTAGTTTTCTATAAAATCATTTTTTATATCCACATAAACAGAATCTGCCTGATAGTCAACACTTTCTGGTTTAATTTGCAAATGCACAAAGTCTTCTATCTTTGTACGAGCAGTATATTTTAGTCTTGGCGAAGTTTCAATAATTCCAGCTGCTCCGATAAAGTTCTCACTAAATATTGTATTAGCGAAATTAAATAATTCTTCATTATCAAGTCCTGTTGTATCGATACATATAAAACTATTTGTATGATCTTGCTTAAGCATGTGCTTTAATGCTCTTTGATTCTTTAGAACATCAGCACTTATCCATTCGATTTTATATTTGCCCTTTAGCTCTTTGGAGTCGGGTATTGAAATAAAATCTTTTGCCACTACTAGTTCTTTATCGCCGAAAAAAAAGATTGGTTTTTGTATATACCGATTAATATTTGTATAATATGTTTGAAAAAAAGAATTTTCATATTTCTGCAGATTCATTTTTTCAAATTCACCAGCGAGAAAAACAGAAGCCAGGCTATCGCCCTTATTAACATATCCACGACCAAAGTATTTTGGAGAAGACAGTTCGTTGACAATTAGATTAGTATAGTCCATATCCTGTGCAAAAGCATAAAATACCGACATCAATAATATTGGAATAAATGAGATTCTTTTCATCATAGAATTATAATTAAATTAAAAACAAAACATATCTCAGACATAAAGGCTAAACAAAGTAGGCAAAAACCCCTCTGGCAATAATAAGATAAATAAAAATTCCAATAATATCATTTGAAGTTGTAATAAATGGACCTGTTGCTATTGCAGGGTCAATTTTCATTTTGTTAAGCATCAGGGGGATAAAAGTTCCAAAAACAGTTGCAAACATTATCACACTTAAAAGTGAAAGGCTAACTGTAAGAGTAAGAGCAAAATTTGAAGAAAAAATTAGATTATAAAGAAAAATTATAGCTGCACAAACCAAGCCGTTAACAAGTCCAACTTTGAACTCTTTCCATAATTTTCGCCAAATGCTATGCAAATCGATATCTCCACTAGCTAAACCTTGCACAACAATTGCCGATGATTGCACTCCGGCATTACCACCTGTAGCTACAATAAGTGGAAGGAATAATGCCAAAACAGCATATTTTTCGATATCTGCTTCGAAAAGTCCAAGAATAAGCGAACCTGCTATACCACCAACCATACCAATAACAAGCCAGGGAATACGCGAACGAGACTGTCTAACGACACTATCTGAGAAATCGACATCCTGAGTAATACCCGACATTAACTGATAATCCTCCTCAGCTTCTTCGCGAATAACATCAACAACATCGTCAATTGTAATTCGTCCCATCAAACGGCCAATTCCATCAACTACAGGAAGTGCCACGAGATCGTATTTTTCCATTATCTGTGCTACTTCTTCGGAGTCAACATCAGGTTTAACTGAAATAACATCGGGAGAATAAATACTACTTATTTTTTTATTGGTTGAGCTAAATAGCAAGTCTTTAAGTGCAATAGTGCCTTTCAGAATATTTTTATCATCAACGACATAAAGATAATAGATTTCGTCTATATCCTCTGCCTGATCACGCATTTCACCAAGAGCTTGTTTAACAGTAAGATTCTCGTTAATAGCAACTAGCTCTTTTGCCATAATACCACCGGCAGTATCTTCGTCATAATTTAAAAGATCGACAATATCACCTGCTTGCTCAAGATCTTTTATGTGGGATAAAATCTCCTCACTCCTTTCATCGTCCAAATATCCTAAAATATCGGCAGCGTCGTCAGAATCCATTTGCTCGATAAGCTGTTCGGCGATAATTTCGTTTGGGATACTCTCTAAAAGTTTTTCACGCTCTTCGTCCTCAATCTCGATAATTACGTTGGCTGCAACAGCTGGCTTAAGCAACAAAAATAAGAATTTAGCATCCTCGATATTAATTTCCTCAAAAAACTCAGCAATATCGGCCGGGTGCATTTCCTCCAACAAACTAATAGCAGCATCCGACTCGCGATTTTCAATACTATCGCGCAGTTTTTCAAAAAATTCTCTGTTAAGTTCTACTGCCATTTGTTTTCGGTCTAATTTTGATATGCAAATTTAAAATTATCTTTCGGTTATAAAAAAAAATAATTCAAAAAGGACAAAGAAAAGAAATACAAAGCCAATAATTATTGTCTTCACATCATGTTTTATGGTTTCCATGACCTTTATTGAATAACGAAAAAGTCCAAATACATTCGAGAAAAAAACTCCGCTCACTTCGAGAACCTCAGTGCAGCGCTTTCAGAACTCAAAACTTGCGTTAGATCATTCAACAACAGGCTATTGCCAGACAATGACCTATTAAAAAAAAAACTATCCTATTACGCTTAATTTTCAAAGTACAAATTAAATTATAGTTAATGCAGCGAGCGTTGGCCAGATCAGGTAGCCGGCCGCTCCAGCAGTGAGCATAAAATAATTAGAACTGTGGTAAGCCGACATGTCGTTTATAAAAAAACAAAGAAACAGTTGCAATCCATTTAGTAAAACTAAATAATTTTAGATTCTCTTATTTTTCCTAAATCTGTTTTTTTATACTAGGTTACCATACAGTTCTTTTATTTTGTGCGAGGCGGGTTGAAGGCATTACCTGATCTTGATTTTTTTTGTAATCTTTTTTGTATCAAGACAAAAAAGTTAAAAACAGATATTGCTTCATCCCTCATCTCTTGCAATTATTCTCAGACTAAAAACACCATACTTTCTTTCTTGCAATTCCACAGTATTATAATTCAATAGTAAAATTTAATTCAACAACAGGCTATCGTCCGCCAATGACCTATTTGTAAAAAAAATATCGTGTTACGCTAATTTTCAAAGTACAAATTAAATTATAGTTAATGCAGCGAGCGTTGGTCTTATAAAAATGGTAGCCGGCTCGCGCGGTAAACCTGTATAAAAGCTAACGAATGACATTGAACTGAATTTAAGAGCTTGACGAAGTCAAAATATATTAATTTGTGAGTAAAATCAAAACTAGAAGGTTCACCAACTACCACTATATATGCTTTAAAACAACATCCTTGTTAACTCCACAAACTCCTGTGGTGCGAGTTGCTCTGGTCGTTTATTAAATATATCTTGTGCTTTGTCGATACGTGCTGGGATAATTCCGCTTAATGAATTGCGCATTGTTTTTCGGCGTTGATTAAAAGCTGTTTTTACAACAAGTTTAAGCTTGTCAAAATCGCAATCGAGCTGATTATTCTCAATACGTCTCAAACGAATCACCGCAGACTTAACTTTTGGTGGTGGGACAAATACATTTTCGTTAACAGTAAAAAGATATTCAATTTTATAAAATAACTGTAACAATACACTTAAGATTCCATAAGTTTTATTACCATGAACAGCTGCTATGCGCTCGGCAACTTCTTTTTGAATCATACCAACAAGTTCAGGAATATTTTCACGATTTTCAAGAAGTTTAAAAAATATCTGTGAGGAAATATTATACGGAAAATTCCCAATTATGCAATACTGAGCTTTAAAATACTCAGACAAATCCATTTTTAAAAAGTCAGTATTAAGCAATCTAAAATCATCTGAAAAATTTTCCTGAAGATATTCAACAGATTCGTCATCAATCTCAACTAAAGTAAGAGCATACGGTTTTTCGACAAGAAATTGCGTAAGCACACCGGTTCCCGGTCCGATTTCCAAGACATCATCATTATTTTCATTTAACAAAGAGTCGGCAATCTTTGAGGCAATGTTTTTATCCTTAAGAAAGTGTTGCCCAAGATGTTTTTTTGCTTTTACCATGTTGCAAAATTGCACAATAATTTACAATTCTCCTAAAACAAATATTATCTTTGCTGTCAAAACATATAATTTTGAACAAAACACTTAAAAATATTATCAAAACAAGCCTGTTTATTACATTGGGTATTTTTCTTTTTTGGCTCGTCTATAAAGATTTTGACTCAAATACATTGTTGTCTGAACTTAAAAATGTCAAGTATGAATGGTTTATACTTATGTTTATTTTAGGTATGCTTAGTCATATTAGCAGAACTATCAGATGGCAAATGATTTTAAATTCCGATGGTAGCAAAGTTGGCTTTGTTAACACTTTACTAGCGGTATTAAATGGCTATTTTGCAAATATTGCCTTCCCACGTTTAGGTGAGGTAACTCGATGTGCGATTGTATCAAAATACGAAAAGCAGAACTTCTCAAAAGTATTAGGAACAATGGTAAGCGAAAGGCTTGTCGATGTTATTATGTTAGCACTATTTACAATTTTGGCAGTAGCCTTGCAATCTACAGAAATCAAAGAATTTATTGTTAGCAATCCTGACATTGGAAAAAATTTAGAAAAATACACAACTATCCCGATGTTAATTTTGTATTTTGTGCTTGCCATAATTGGAATCATTTTCCTGATACAAATAATCAGAGGCAAGCTCGATAATATAAAACTATTTAAAAAGCTAAATGAGTTTATAAAAGGTTTTTGGTTAGGATTTATAAGCCTTAAAAATGTAAAAAAGCCCTTTCTTTTTATTTTTCATTCTGTTTTTATTTGGACAATGTATTTTTTAATGCTTTATGTTTGCTTTTTTGCTTTCGAAGGGTTTGAAGACTTAGGCATTTTGGTTGCTTTAATACTTTTTGTTGCAGGCAGTTTTGGAATGTTAGCACCAGCCCCCAACGGAATTGGCGCGTATCATTTTATGGTAATTCAAACTCTCATTATATACGGAATTGCACAAGAAAAAGCTGCAGCATTCGCACTTACTGTACACGGCATTCAAACTATTATTCTTGTATTAGCAGGATTTGCTTCGTTTATTTTGGTGCCAATTGTTAATAAAGATAAATAAGACTTAAATGCCGGAGTTTAAGCACAAGAAAGTACTATTTAGTGTAATCAAGGCTGTTGTTGTTTTAGCTGCGTGGATTTACATTGCTTTTAAACTCAAAAATTCCACCGAGGCAATTGACATAAAACAATACTTTGCACAAATTGGAATTCAAGAAATATTACTGCTTGCAACAATTGTGATTATGATGATAATCAATTGGCTTTTAGAAGCGATAAAATGGCGAAATCTTGTAAAAAACTTAGAAAAAATAGGACTTTGGCAATCTTTTAAAGCAGTATGGGCAGGTGTAACCGTTGGAACACTAACACCAAACAGAATTGGTGAGTTTGGCGGACGAATAATCTTTTTAAGAAAGGAAAACAGAACAACCGCAAGTGGATACACACTTTATGGAGACCTTTCTCAATTTTTGGTAACTTTTATTTTCGGTCTCTGTTCGTTTTTACTTTTAATTTACGTTAATGCCAAATCATCAGAAATAGACTCTATCGACAATATTGTAATAATTATAGGATTTATGTCGATATCAATTTCATCGATAATATATTTTAGACTTGAGAGTATCCTAAAAATTCTTAAAAAAATTAGATTTTTTAAAAAACTACTCACAAAATTTGATGAGTTAAAAAATATAAATTTGCATTTAAAACTAACAACCTTAAGTCTTAGTGCCATAAGATATTTGGTTTTTACGACACAATTCTATTTTGCTTTAATCTTTTTCGGGATAGAAATATCATATTTTGACGCATTGATTTCAATTTCATCTGTATATCTTGCTGCTACAATAATTCCAAACATTCCATTTGCAGAATTGGGCATAAGATTAAGCTTTTCGATAATATTTATTGGCATATACACTAATGATATTGGCGCAATTTTAATGTCTTCGCTTTTGATATATATTATTAATGTGGCAATACCGACACTAATCGGAGGAATATTCATGATAATTCGGCGCTAATTTGTCCTATTTTTTAAAATTTGTGCAAAATTGGAACAAAAGCAAAGTAATTTTCATCACACGTAGCATTCAATAACATGATGAATGTCATGGAATAGAAATGTTAAAGAAAATTTAAGAATATTTTAACAAAACGTACTTAAGTTTGTTATATCGAACTAGTTAGCTAATAACGGTTACAATAATGACAGTAATATTTACTCACTTATCAACAAATCTTAATAAAAATATGTGTTCAATTTTATCTATGTATCGAATATTATCTTATTTTTGTATTTGTTGATCGTTTGATGAAAAACAAATTTTTATTAACTAAATTAAATTGATATGAAAAAAGTACACAATCTTTTGCATCTATGGATGCTTATGGTGTTCTTCCTACCGGGATTAATTATCAATGCTCAGGATTTAATGATTACTGGCATTGGGGATGGTCCTTTAACTGGAGGAGAACCAAAGGTTTTAGAACTGTATGTTGTCAACGACATTCCCGATTTATCGGCATACACTATCAAAAACCAAACAAACGCAAACACTTCTTGGACTGGTGCCTACACATTGAGTGGCTCAGCTACTGCTGGTGACTTCATTTATGTAACCATTGTTGACGGAACACCAAACTTCAATGCGTTTTTTGAAAACACATTAACTCCGCTGGAGAATGGTGTTATCAATTTGAACGGAGATGACAGAGTTGCTATTTTTGATGCTTTAGACAACATTGTTGACATCTTTGGAGAAGACGGTGTTGATGGCAGCACTACAGCTTGGGATTATCTTGATGGTTGGGCTTATCGCAACAACTTTACTTCCCCTACTTCTACATTTGATGTTGCTGACTGGTCTTTCTCTGGCATTAATCAATTAGAAGGTGGCACAACTAATGCTACATGTACATCACCAATGCCGATTGGTACATTTGTAAAAAATCTAGCAACAATTAGTGCTACAGGTGATGATTTTACTTTAACATGGAATGCTCCAATTGGAACATACGATGCAGGTATTATAATTAACGGTGCACCATTTAACACTGATGGTGGATTCTTCTTACTACAACTACGTGATGAAAGCGACAACTTAGTTGTTTTTTCTGATGTATTTGATGAATTTTCTATTGGTTTAATGGAGTATCACTCCGGAACTTCTTTAAGAAATCTTGCTGATTTTACAGCTACACAACAAAGTGGAATTTGGGGAACTGCATCAGTTAGCGATAACGCAGCTGCAGGCGGTTCGCTTAGAGGAACCACTCTTGATGGCTCTTTATTCTATGGAGTTATGGTTGATGGTACTGTTGGTACTGTTGGTGCTGTACTTCCTGCAACAGGTTCAAATACAGAAACTATATCTTATACTGCATCAGCATCTGCAACTGGAACATATACTTTATATATCGACTTTTATGCCCCATTTAGACCGGGCGATGTTGCTACACCGGGATTCTACACAATAGCAGAACTCGAAGGACTTACACCTATCGCAAGCATATCTAAAGAGATTGTTTTAGGTGGTGGAGCTTTAGCTTTCCCATTTTATGAACCTTTCGAAACTTGGCCTTTAGACAATTGGACAATTATAGGGGATGATGCTGAAGTTTGGGAATCTAACGACGGCAATTCTTATGGTCCAGGCAATGTTGTTGAAGGAACATTAGCTGCAATGTTTGATGTTTATAATGCTTCAAGTGGAAACACAACTACAATGACAACTGATGTTATTGACGCTAGCTCTGCTGTGAGCCCAATATTATATTTCCAATATTGGATGGACGGAAGTGCTGATTCAGATCTTTGGATAAAAGCAGAAATGACAACTGATGGTTCCACATGGACAGAAGTTTTTTACCAAGAACAAGATGGTACTATCTCGGATTGGACAGAAGTATCTGTTCCTCTTGTTGGAACTAATTCAACCACTCAAATCAGACTAACTGGATCAAGTGATTGGGGTTCTTACAATCTATTTGTTGATGATCTCCAAGTTAAAGAACAACCAACAAACACTATGGACTGGTGTAACCTCCAATGGCCTGATGCACACACAATGTTATCAAGCGAAACAGTTACTGTTTATGCTCGTGGATACGAAGCCGGCATAACTGATGCTGTTGGACAAGGTGCAAACGTTGAATGTTGGATTGGTTACTCTGATACTGATACTGATCCATCTACTTGGACAAGCTGGGTTGCTGCTACATACAATACAGATGATGGAAACAACGACGAATATCAAGCTGACCTAGGTCCTCTTGCTGCAGGAACTTACTACTACGCATCTAGATGGATGGTAGAAGATGGTCCTTATACTTATGGAGGATATAATGTTGGTGGTGGCAATTTTTGGGACGGAACAACTAATGTTAGTGGTGTGTTAACTGTTAATGACCCTGTTATAACTTATATAAACCTACCAATCTCCGAAGATTTTGAAGCTGGTTTAGGCAATGTGATTTTTGTCAATGGTACACAAACCAACTACTGGATGAATGGACCTTTAGCTACACAAACAGGAGACTGCATGTATGTTACTAATGATGGAACCGCAAATGCGTACTCAGTAAGTTCTACTTCAGTGTCACACGCTTATATTCCAATCGACTTTGCTGGAATTACAAATGCTAATTTGAGCTTTGACTGGATTTCTGATGGTGAAAACAATTATGACTTTTTGAAAGTATATTTAGTTCCAGAAAGTACAGTAATTACTGATGGAGTTCAACTTGATGCTGCTGACCAAATTGGTACAGTTTATCAAGATGGAACAGCTGTTCAAACTCCTGTAATCACATTATCTGCTACTGAAATAACACAAGATCAAATGAAACTTGTATTTTCTTGGAGAAATGATGCTAGTGATGGAACGCAGCCCCCTGCATCTGTTGACAATATCTTGTTAGAAGAAATAACTTGTATGGAGCCTTCAACTATTGCTGCCAGTAACATAACTGCTACTTCTGCAGACATTACTTGGACAGCTTCAGTATTAGGTGAAACTTCATGGAATATTAAAGTTAACGCAACTAATACTATTGACCCAACTTCCGTAGATGGTGATGTAGTTGCAAATGATGTTGTTACAACAACTCCAGAATATGCTCTTTCTACATTAACTGCAGAAACAGATTACTACGTTTACGTACAATCTGCTTGTGGTTCTGATTGGGTTGAGTATATGTTTACTACTCTTGCTGCTTGTCCTGTTCCAACAACACTAAATGCGGCTGTAGTTTCTGACGATGTTACTTTAACATGGGATGAACTAGGACAAACCGATTGGAATATCAAAATTCATCCATCTGCATTAACAAATCCTGATACAGAAACAGCTGATATTGAGGATGCTATTACAGGTGGTACTGGTGAGTATATTCTTAATGATTTATCTATTGGAACATATTATTGGTATGTTCAATCAGACTGTGGTAGCGCTTGGGCTGATGGTCAATTCTATATTGGTTATTGCTTACCTGCTCCTTCTTCTGTTGATAATTCAGGTATTACAAATGTAAGATTCGGACAAAACGTTATTGTAAATAATCCTACAGGAACAGAAACTAACAACTATGGTGATTATTCATCAATAGTAGGTGATGGTGCGCAAGGTATAGAATTAACTGTTGATATTACTTACTCAACTGGTTATACTTATGGAACTAAAATTTGGGTTGACTGGAATAATGATTTAGAGTTTAGTGATGTTGACGAATTAATGTACACAGGTTTATCTAGTGCAACAAACCCAACTACTCTTAATGCTTCATTTATTGTTCCGATAGCTACTCCTTTAGGTCAATACAGAATGAGAATTGGTGGTACTGATAATGATGATGGTCCTAGTAATGCATGCTATACCGGTGCATATGGTAGTTTTGAAGATTACACTCTTGAAGTTGTAACTCCTCCTGCATGTCTGCAACCAACAGCATTATTTGAAGATAATATCACTTCTACAGGTGCTACTCTAAATTGGACAGACAATGGTGAATCTTTATGGAATTTAGTTGCTGCTACAGCACCTTTCAACCCGACATCTTCTACTGGAGACTTTGGTGTTATTCCTATTACTACAAATCCATTTACTATTCCTGATGGGACTTTAACTCCAAACACAACTTATTACTGGTACATCCAAGCCGATTGTGGCGGAGATGTTTCTGCATGGTCAGCCGAAGGTGAATTTACTACATTGTGTGATGCTGTTGAGTTTTTCGAAGAGGATTTTGATGGAGTAAGCACTCCTAACCTGCCTGATTGTTGGTCTTCTTATGTATCTCCTTCATATTCGTTTCAAACAGTTACTACAATAACTGGCACACCTAACTCAACTCCAAACTATATTTCTTTATACAGTTCAGGTGCCACAGTAGCTACTGATGCTCCAATTTTAGTTTCTCCTATAATTTCAAACCTAAATTCAGGAACTAAAATATTATCACTCTCTGCAAAAGGTAATAGTTCAAACACTTCTATTGTCATAGGAACAATGAGCGACCCTAATGATTCTAATACATTTACAGAGATTGAAACTATAACAGGTCTAAGTACTAGTGCTTGGAATGATTATAATGTAAGCTTTGAAACTTATGTTGGAACAGATCAGCACATTGCTTTAAGACACCCATTATCTACTACTTATGCATATGTTTATGTTGATGACATTATTTTAAGAGAAGTTTCTGACGAAAACGATATCTTAACATTCGCACTTGCAGAACAAACTGGTCCAGCAACTATTGGAGCAGGTACAATAGATATTGAAGTTGCAATGGGTACTGATCCTAATGGTTTAGTCCCTACTTTCACAATTTCTGATTATGCAACTGTTGATTTTGCTTCAGGTGATCCTCAGGATTTCTCATCAGCATTTAATTATACTGTTACTTCAGAATCAGGTATTGATCAAATTTGGTCTGTTACAGTTACAGTAGCTACTACTTTAAGTGCTCAAAAAGATATTGAGACATTTGAATTATATGAAGAAGTTGCTCCAGCTACTATTGGTGCTAATACTGTTGATATCACTGTTAACTTTATGGCTGATGTTACTAACTTAACACCAACAATTACAATTTCTGATTTAGCTACAATATCTCCAGAAAGTGGAGAAGTTCAAGATTTCTCTTCACCTGTAACTTATACTGTTACAGCAGAAGATGCTACAACTAAAGATTATATTGTAACTGTTACAAAAGAATCATCTCCATTAGGTGCTGATTGTACAAATCCTTATTTAGTTAGTTTACCTGCTGATTTAACTTATGAGCATTTAGGTCAAACTACTTGCGGAATGGGTGATGTATATAACGACTTAGATATTCCTGATGGAGCATATGATAATGGTGAAGATGTTATTTATGAAATAGAAGTAACTGCTGACTCTTATGTTAGAATGACATTAGATCCAAAAACTACCACTTACACTGCTATAGCAATATTTGATGATTGTCCTGATTCAGGAACAATTCTAAACGGTGAATACGGTTATGCTGCTGGTTTAAAAACTTTTGATATCGCTCTCACTACAGGTACATATTATGTTGCTATTGATATGGCGACATACAATGACGATTGTATTCCAGAATACGATTTTACTATTGAGGAAATTTGTCCTGAAGTTACAGACATCGAAGAAGTTAACTTAACAGCTACTTCTGCTGACATTGAGTGGGTAGAGACTGGTTTCTCTACAGCTTGGAACATTAAGGTTAATGAGGCTACAGCAATTGCCGACCCAACTACTACAGATGGTGACATTATTGCAAATGATGCTGTAACTACAACACCTCTTTATTCAATTACAAGCGGAACATTAACTGCCGAAACAGATTACTACGTTTACGTTCAATCTGATTGTGGATCTGAATGGGTTGAGTACATGTTTACTACTCCTGCTGCTTGTCCGGTGCCAACTGGCCTAATGGCTACAGTTTTAGGCGCTAACGATGTTGACCTTGCATGGAACGAATTGGGAACAACCGATTGGGTTCTTGAAGTTTCAACTACTCCATTAACTGATCCTTCTACAGAATCAGGTGATATTCTTGACGATGAATCTGTTATAGGTGCAACAGGTGAATATAGCTTAACTGGACTTGATGCAAATACTACATATTACTGGTATGTACAATCTGCTTGTGGATCTGCTTGGTCTGCTCAAGGTGAATTTACTACTGAGTGTGATGCCTTCACTGCACCATACACAGAGTCTTTTGACGCTTATGGCACTGGCTCTGCAGCATTCCCAGATTGTTGGGCACGTCCTATAACTTATGGTACATCTCCAATTTATCCATCATGTGTTACTGCATATTCAGTAAGTTCGCCCGCTAGTTTAAGATTCCAATCTTTAGTCTCAACGCCAACTTATGCAATTACGCCTGCATTAACAAATGACATCAACACTCTTATGGTAACATTCAATCTTAAGGCAGAGAGTACTACAAATTCTGGTACTATTGAAGTAGGTGTCATGAGTGACCCATATGACTTAGGCACATTCGAATTAGTAGAAACTATTACTCCAACTTCAACAAATTGGACGGAGTACGAAATCTATTTTAATACAACAACACTTTCAGGAGCAAATAATTATGTTGCATTTAGACATAATACCAATAACGAATACTGGTACTATTGGTTAGACGATGTTGTAATCGACCTAATTCCTTCTTGTCCAAAACCAATAGATTTATTTGCTGATAATATCACAACTACATCAGCAAATTTAAATTGGACTGAAGCCGGAACAGCAGACACTTGGAACATTAAAGTAAACAAAGATGTTGCAATTGATCCTACTACAGAAGATGGTAATATTCTTGCCAATGAATCAACAATGGATAATCCATATATTGATTTAACAACACTTGAACCTGCTACTACTTATTACTTCTATGTTCAAGCTGATTGTGGTGCAGGAGATGAATCTGAATGGTCAACTGCCGGAATGTTTACTACTGAGTGTGAGATATATACAATTCCTCATTTTGAAGGATTTGAAGATGGTGATATGCCAACATGCTGGACTATCCTTAATGAAGATGGTGATTTAAATGAATGGGGAATTGGTAATGGTGATGGTGATCCTTATGAAGGAGCACAAACAGCAAGTATTTCATTTAATTCTAGCGGTAACGATGATTGGTTAATTTCACCACAATTTAATATTTCTAATATCAATACAGTGGTCGATTTCTATGCAATGTCAAGAAGTTCAACTTTCCCTGAAGATTTCAATGTATTAATATCGACAACAGGTAATAGTACATCAGACTTTACAATAGTTCTAGAAAATATTATTGATCATCCTGATACATGGGAATTGCATTCTTATTTATTAAGTGATTATGGTATTATTGAAGGTCAGAATATATATGTAGCTATTCAAAGTATTTCTGTTGATGAATGGAATTTATATATTGATGCATTTAGTATTCACGAACTTCCTCAAATCGCTGATATCGACATCAACTCAGATGCTGTTGACGTAGAAGTTTGTCAGGGTACTATAGAAGCTGATGCAATTGCAGCTCTAGCTACTCAAATCACAATTACTGATACAGATGCTGCTGAGTACCTTGTTGATCTTACTTGGACAATCGCTTCTTACGATGCGAACACTCCTGCTGATTACACTGCTACTGGGACATTTGCATTACCTGTAGGCGTAGTTCAAACAGATCCTGTTACTCCTCTTGAAGTAACTGCTCTTGTAACTGTAAATGCTCCTGTTGAGCCTACATTTAGTTTCGCAACTGAATACTGCTTAAATAGCACAGCTGATGCATTACCAACTATTTCTGACAATGGTATCGAAGGTGCTTGGGCTCCAGCTACTATTGCAACCGATGCTGCTGGTTCTGCTGACTACATATTTACTCCTCTTACAGGAGAATGTGGAACTGGAACAACCATTTCTGTTACTATCAACGATCTTCCTGTTGTTACATGTCCTGAAACTGTAAACGTTGCAGTTGATGAGCCTGTTACATTCACAGGTCAAGATCCAGTTGGCGGTACATTCTCTGGAACAGGTGTTGTTGGCGACACTTTCGATCCTAACGGATTAGCTAACGATACATACGTTATTACTTACACTTACACTGATCCTGTTACAGGTTGTGAAAATAGTTGTGACTTTGACGTAATCGTTGATATCGATATCAATGTAGCAGACGTTACTGTTGAAGGTATTGGAATTTATCCAAATCCAAATAACGGTGAGTTTGTTATCAACTTTAACAATATCGAAGGAAATGTAACTTATCAATTATACGACACTAAAGGTAGCATTATCATCCTTAAAGATCTTTCTGCTAACGGTAATACTGTTGAAGAAATTTCTGTTGATCTTGTTCCTGGTGTTTACTACGTAAAAGTTGTTACAGCTAATCAAACATACGTTGAAAAACTTGTGGTTGAATAGTAACTTCATAATTCTTTTAAAAAGTCTGCCAAATTTGGCAGACTTTTTTTTTACGATAAACTACCATTTTTTTTAACGTTTCCATGTCCGTTGAAAAAGTGCCTAAAGTTTAAAGTGGAATTTATCTTTTAACAAGCCGCATAGCGGCGCCCTATTTGTAAAACCCAGATCAATAAACTTGTGCAAGCCGCGTAGCGGTGACCTATTAAATTAT
>JAFGVU010000004.1 GCA_016937855.1 Bacteroidales bacterium
AGTTCTAAGTTCTAAGTTCTAAGTTCTAAGTTTTGAATTTTGAATTTTGATTTTTGGATTTTGATTTTTGGATTTTGATTTTTGGATTTTGATTTTTGAATTTAGGTTTTAGGATTTCGAGTTTTGGATTTTGGATTTTGATTTTTGATTTTTGAGTTTTGATTTAGGAGTGGTTGTTATTATGATTTAAGTTAACAAAAAATAAGAGTTATGAGTATTTTTGAAAAAATAAACGACGACATAAAAAAGGCTATGATAGCCAAAGAGAAAGAAAAGTTGGAAGCATTAAGAGCTGTTAAGGCTGCGTTTTTACTTGCAAAAACAGAAACAGCAGATTCTGATTTGAGTGAAGAAAAAGAAATTCAGATTGTTCAAAAATTAGTAAAGCAACGTCGTGATGCTGCTGAGATATACAAACAACAGAATCGTCAGGATTTGTATGAACCGGAAGTTTATCAAGCCGATGTAATCTCTGCCTATCTGCCCGAGCAAATGAGTGAAGAAGAAATTGCCAATTTAGTTAAAGCGATTATCGTTGAATTAAATGCCGATAGTATGAATGAAATGGGTAAAGTCATGGCAGCTGCTAATGCAAAACTAGCAGGAAAAGCTGATGGTAAAACTATTTCTATATTAGTAAAATCTATGCTTAGTTCATAATAAGTAGGCATGCCATTTACAAATTATTTCTCTAAAGACGCCGATAAAAGAGCAAAATTTATTTTCAATACGTTGGCAATTATCTTTTCCAAAATGGATTTTGTCCTAAAAGACCGTTTTGATAGCTCTTTTAAGGTAATTACCCAAGAAATTGAGATTAAAGGAAAGACAGTGCTTGATATTGGTACTGCTACAGGAGATTGGGCTTCTATGTTTATCAACCATTCTGCTAAAGAAGTACATGGTTTAGATTTTGCAAAAAAAATGATAGTAAGAGCAAAAAGGAAATATCCTAAAGTTAATTTTTTTTGCGAGGATGCAAAATCAATTTGCAGTTTACCGGACAAAAGTTTTGATATTGTTACTACATCTTATGTTTTACATGGAATGAAAAAAGAAGCCAGAATAGAAGTTCTTAATGAAATGAAAAGACTATCTAAATCAATGATTATCATTAACGATTTTTATGGCAAAACTCCAATTTTTATGAGATTTCTTGAAACCGTAGAGAGAAGCGATTATAAAAATTTTAAAAATGAAATTACTGATGAGCTATTTAGCATATTTAAAAACTGTAAATCGTTCAATTTAGGCAAAGGTCATGGATTATACTTTTGTCAGGTAATATAGTATTATCATTTCAAATTTTTTGAATAGTTTTTTTCGCTACTTTTGTTGTTGAATAATACACGATTATGAAGAAAATTACAATGTTTTTTGTTCTCATTTCAATTTCTGTCGGATTATTGAGTCAAATTAACGAAGATTTAAGTTTTGGATCAGACTCTACACTCGATGTTGTAACATGGAATATCGAATGGTTTCCTAAAGAAGGAAATACAACGGTAGAGTATGTAGCTCAAATAATAGAAGCATTAGACTGTGAAATTTATGCTATTCAAGAAATTGATGATACAGTGCAATTTAATCAACTATTAGCAAGACTTGATGATTATGATGGTACATACGAAACATCTTACTTCGCAGGATTAGGATATATTTACAAAAAAAATGAAATAGAAATTAATGACTTCTATGAAATTTACACAACCTATCAATATTGGAGTGCTTTTCCAAGATCTCCGATGGTACTCAATATTAATTTTAAAGGCGAAAATTTTATCATCATGAATAATCACTTTAAATGCTGTGGTGATGGAGTTTTCGATTTATCCAACTCAGATGATGAAGAAACACGCAGATATTATGCAATGTCTTTTTTAAAAGAATATATTGACAATTATCTTCCCGAATCTAATGTTATTGTACTTGGTGATATGAATGATGTTCTTACAGACGACGACCAAGATAATGTGTTTCTTTATGTTTTAAATGATACAGAAAACTACTATTTTGCAGATTTTGAAATTGCAACAGGTTCTGAAGCGCATTGGTCATACCCTTCATGGCCTTCACATTTAGACCATATTTTAATCACAAATGAACTAATTGATGAATTAAACAAAACCGGTTCTATTTGTCAAACCATAGAAATAGACGAATACATTGATGGTGGATGGTGGTTTTATGAGGAAAACATTTCCGATCACAGACCAGTTGGAATCAAATTAGTAATTGAAGAAATCAGTGGCATAAAACATCCCGAAGCAAATAGCCTAAAGTGTTATCCAAACCCTGTTTCAGACAAAACAGTATTTGAGTTTAATTCTTCTAACGGAGGAATAATATCTGTATGTACTCTTACAGGGAAAGAGATACAGTCAATAAATATCATTCCAAACACAACTAAATACAACTGGGATACCAATAGCCTGAAAAGTGGAATTTACATTGTAAAGTTTATCACCAATAATGGACAAGTTAGTACACTAAAGGTTTTAATACAATAAAGTTTGATCTTGAAAGAACTTATATTTCAAGAGAATTAGATATATTTGTTGTTATAAAAATAGAGAAATGAAAAAATTAAATTACATATTATTAGTTTTATTTATTTTGGTAGCAAATCTTGTTTTTGCACAAGAGCAAGTGCCTGATAGTACATTGCGTGTAATAACCAAATTTGATGGAACAGAGTATATAGGTAAAATTATAAGTGATGATGGACGTGAGGTGTTAATAGTTACAGATCTTTTAGGAAAAATTTACATCCCGAAATCTGATATAAAAAGCATTCTCAAAGTTGATGATACTCGCAGAATTGTTTATGGTGAATATAGAGAAACCGGACCTTTTACAACAAGATATTCATTTACGAACAATGCCCATCCCGTTGCGAAAGGCGAAAATTATGCTTTGTTAAATTTATATGGTCCTGAAGTGCATTTTGCCCTTACCGACAATTTTAGTCTTGGTATAATGTCCACATGGATTGCAAGTCCAATGGTTCTTGCATTAAAATATTCTTTCCCGACAAACAACGAAAACATAAATTTCTCTGTTGGGACTTTGTTTGGCACATCAGGATATATAAATACTTTTAAGGGATATGGCGGTTTGCATTGGGCAAATGTTACATTTGGTAATCGCATGAACAATTTTACTATTTCAGGTGGCTATGGATATCTTGATGCCGGATTTGATTCCTATATGTCAACACCGGGCGTTTATCACAATACTTATCCAACAGAAGATATCAGAAAGCCAATAATTAATGGGCCTATGGCGTCGATTGCAGGTGTCGTTAAAGTTGGCTCAAAAGTTAGCTTTGTTTTTGACTCTATGTTTATGTACTTAACTGACGAAACCACAGTCACCGACTACGTTAATGATAGTTATTATGATGAAGTAAACGGTATTTATGTTGAAGATTTTACTTATACAGTAACAGCGGTAAACAATCGAGGTGTTGCAATGATGTTTATGCCGGGTTTGCGATTTCAAAAAACAGAGAAAAATGCTTTTCAATTCAATCTTGCAGGAGTTGCTATTGTCGGGGACGATAATGAGTCTTTCCCATTTCCAATGTGTACTTGGTTTGTGAGGTTTTAGAAGAACTTTCTTTTCGGTTTTTGTAATTGTTTAGGTGGATACAAATAAGTAATTTTGATATGTTTCTCTGTCGGCTGACGTATTATCACGAGTGACCTTACCGATATATTGTCCCTATGGGACAAGTGGAAGCCTGTGTGTTTTTGCAACTTCGTCTTTGCCAGTACATCGCTTTGCAACGCTTAGCGGAGAAGTGGATATTTTTATCATAACATAACTTGGCAGTTTTAACCGAAAGCTCTTACTATGGTAGTCCCGTAGGGACAACATATTGCTAAAGCCTGTGTATAAAATGGAGTTTCATGCCGTTAGGTATGATATATATATCGTCCCTAACGGGACTTGAGGCGGGCTTGTGCCAGTGCCTTACCGTCATATTGTTCCTATGGGACAAGTGGAACAGTTCTTATTTTTCGTTACCGAGATGGTGTTTACTTCTACTTAGTCTCAGTGATATTGCAAAAACGCATTCCAAAAGGCTCAAATCGTCCCATAACCTAAATAATTACCGATTTTTTTTAACTTTGTGCATGCAAAAAGATACAGTAAGTTTACGAATAAATAATGCTGCTGAAAACAACCTAAAATCCGTTTGTGTTGACATTCCTCTTCACAAATTTGTTGTAATTACAGGAGTTTCAGGATCGGGGAAGTCATCTCTTGCATTTGATGTTATTGTTCGTGAAGGACAACGGAGATATCTGGAATCAGTGCCGGGATTTGCTCGTAGGTTTACAGGTAAGCTTTTTAATCCAAAGGTTGACGCTATCGAAAACTTGCCGGCAGTAATTGCTATTAGTCAAAAGTCGGCAGGTGGTGGGGCGAGGTCAACCCTTGGGACAATGTCCGACTTATACGACTATTTACGTTTGCTTTTTGCTCGTCTCGGAAAATCAAATTCGGAGATTAAATTGTCTCGTTCTCTTTTTTCGTTTAATTCTTCATCTGGTGCCTGTCCTCAATGTACAGGTTTGGGTCTGGAGGAGAAAATTTCCATAAAGAAACTAATTTCAAGTCCTGATAAAAGTTTGAGACAAGGAGCTATTGCAACAACTCTTCCGACCGGGTATATCATGTACACACAGTTGACTATGGATAGTATGGATATGGTTTGTCGTGCACATGGTTTTTCGGTTGACTCTATTTGGAATGATCTTACCGAGGAACAAAAACAAATCGTTTTATTCGGTAGCGATAAAATTAAAGTCCCAATCGGAAAACATACTTTAGAGTCTCGGCTTAAATGGGAAGGTATTCCTGCAAAACCACGTGAAGAAGATTATTATAAAGGTATTATCAATATTATGTCGGATATCCTACGTCGCGATAGGAATCCAAATATCCTGAAATATGCCGAATCGGTAAAATGTTCATTTTGTTATGGGAGCAGATTAAACCAAGATGCATTATCGGTAAGGATTCAGGATAAAAATATTTTTGATCTTTGCGAAATTGAATTAAGCGAATTAAAGGAATGGCTTAATTATCTGGTCTGGGATAAAAACGACGCCTTAATTGCAAAACCTATAATTGCATCAATCTCCAATAGAATTGATAAATTTGAAATGCTTGGAATGGGGCATCTTTGCTTAAGTAATCCAACAGATTATTTATCTCCCGGAGAAACAAAACGAATTCGACTCATAAATCAAATCACATCAGGATTAAGCGATGTTTTGTATGTTTTTGACGAAGCATTTGTCGGACTTCATCCGCATGATCACAACAAATTAATTAAGATGCTTCGTCAATTAGTAAATAACGGAAATACAGTAGTGCTAGTAGAACATGATGAAAACTGCATTCGTCAAGCTGATTATATTGTTGATATTGGTCCTTTAGCGGGGATTAATGGTGGTCAAGTTATTTTTGCCGGAACCCCGCAGGAATTACTTTCTGCAAAAGAAATTGAGAGTAAATCATTTACTGCAAAAGCCTTAAATAAAGGATTTCAGATACATCCAATTCTAACAGAAAATAAAGAATTATTCTATATTAAAAATGCAAATTCGGGCAATCTGAAGCAGATAAATGTTAAATTCAGAAAGTCGGCATTAAATGTTATTACAGGTCTTTCGGGATCGGGCAAACAAGCTCTGGTTTATGACGAAATTATTCCTTTAGTTCAAAGTCAGATAAATGGAGATAAACTTCTACGTCTTGAAAACTTGAATGGGATTAAACAAATTCATATTGTTTCGCGACAGCCAATTGGACGTACTCCGCGATCAAATCCTGCAACTTACACAAAACTGTCTGATTATCTCCGAGATTTATTTGCATCATCTACTCAAGCAAAAATTACGGGTCTTAGTAAATCTCATTTTTCGTTTAATACCAAAGGAGGACGGTGTGAAACGTGCATGGGGGCAGGCAAAATTCAAATCGGAATGCATTTTCTTGGAAATGTTGATCTTGAATGCCCCGGGTGTAGAGGAAAGAGATTTAAACCTGAGATTTTAACTGTCAAAATAAATGATAAAAGCATTGCAGATGTATATGATATGACAGTTAATCAGGCAACAGAGTTTTTTTCAAATGAAAAAAAGATTTTGTCAATTTTGCATAGCCTTCAAAATGTAGGATTAGGATATATTCATTTGGGACAGTCTTCGACAACTCTATCAGGAGGTGAAGCGCAAAGAGTTAAACTTGCAACGCATTTGGCGAAATCATCTCAGGGGAAGTCTTTATTTATACTCGACGAACCTTCAAACGGACTTCATCAATACGACACTTCAAACATAATCGACACTCTTGCAAAAATCATAGCTAATGACAACACAATAATTTGTATTGCCGATAATTTGCAGTTTTTAAAGGCGGCAAATCATATTGTGGAGCTTGGCCCAGACAGGGGGAAAAATGGCGGATATCTTATTGCTCAAGGCAATTTTGAAGAAGTAGTACAAATTAAAAATTCACTTACTTCAAATATTTTGCTGAGAAATTCACAAAATGATTTACCGGAGCTTCATGTCAATAATCACAACGCATCGATAAATATCATTGGTGCCGAAACACATAATCTTAAGAATATCGACATCTCAATCCCAAAAGGACAAATAACTGTAATTGCAGGAGTCTCTGGTTCGGGAAAATCAAGCTTAGCTATTGATACTATTGCAGCAGAAGCCGAAACGCGATTTAATGAGAGTATGTCGGTTTATGCAAGATCGTTTTTGCAACAATCAAATCCGGCTATTTTTAATTCGATAACAGGTTTAACGCCAGTAATGACATTTTCAGCAGAATCGGGCAGCTTGTCCGAACGTTCAACTGTTGGAACAATTACAGGTCTTTATGATTACTACCGATTGTTGTATTCAAGAATAGCTCAGATTCAAGAAAAGGAATTAACTGCGAGGGATTTTTCATTTAATCATCAGGCTGGAGCATGTCCGGTTTGTAATGGTTTGGGGTATGAATTAAAATGTAATCCCGACATTCTGATTAGCAGACCACATTTGTCAATTCTCGAAGGGGCAATAAGCGACTCCTCCACAGCACGATATTTTGGGAATCCTGACGGGCAGTTTGTTGCTATTCTAAAAGAGGCCGCACAAAAAAACAATATTAATATTGACCTTCCATATCAGGACTTAGATAAAAATGCGAAAGATATAATTCTTTACGGGACTGGTGAGATTGAATATAATGTAGATTGGCATTTTAAAACAAAATCCGGAACCGGACTGCAAAAGCTAAAAGACAACTGGCCAGGATTCTGTTACTATATCGAGGATGAATATCGCAGAAAACATCAGAACAAAACTGCAAGTGTGTTAAAATCTTTGATGCATAAAACAAACTGTTCAAGTTGTAATGGGGATAGACTTAAAAAAGAATTATTAGACATCCGCATTAACAAAACAAACATCAGTGAACTTAGTCGGAAGAGCCTGTCCAAAGCACTTGTTTTCTTAAAAAGTCTTAGCCACGAAAATACAAGCAATTCGGAGTGGAAAATCATATCAGAAGTTTTGCCTAGAATAATAAATCTTTTAGAAATGTCGTCAAATCTGGGTATATCTTACTTGTCTTCTGATCGCAGTTCCGAAAGTCTCTCAGGTGGTGAAATACAACGTGTGCGCCTTGTCGGAGCAATTTCATCTCCATTGTTTGGTATAACATATATTTTAGACGAACCTTCAAAAGGCTTGCACCATGATGATATCAGAAAAATGATCGAAGTCCTTAAAAAAATTAAAGAACGTGGAAATACCGTTATTATAGTGGAACACGATTCTCAGTTTATGCTGGAGGCTGATTATTTAATTGAACTAGGAAAAGGTGCAGGAGAAGAGGGCGGACAAGTGATAGCATCAGGACATCCAAAAGAAGTTCAGAAAGAAGAAACTATTACCGCTAAATTTCTAAAAAAAATCGAGATTCCGGAACCTGCAGAAATTCAATTAGTCGGAAAGAAATTTGGTGTTAGGTCTGCTTTTGCAAATAATCTAAAACATATCGATGTCGATTTTTACCCAGTTGGACTAATTGCGGTTAGCGGTGTTTCGGGAAGTGGAAAGTCTTCATTGGTTCGCGATGTAATTATCCAATCGTTGCAGGCAAAAAAAGCAGTAAACTGTGACGCCATTTTTGGGTTTGAACAATTTACTAATATAAGATATATCGACAAAAAGCTAAACGTTAATGCATATAGCAGCGTTTTAACAGTCAGTGGTCTAATGGACGATGTGCGCGATGTTTTTGCAGGATTAGCTCAATCAAAATCTAAGAAAATGAGTAAATCTTACTTTTCTTATTTGCACAAAGATGGCAAATGTCCCGATTGCAACGGGCATGGAGTAAAACATATTGCCATGGATTTTATGAGTGAAATAAATGTTGTTTGTGAAACTTGTTCGGGATTAAGATTTAACCAAAACACTTTGCAGGTAAGATACAAAGAAAAGAATATCGGCGAAGTATTAAAAATGACGATTGCTGAGATACAAAAATTGTTTTCTGATCACAAACAGATTACTCGAAAATTTAACATTCTTAAAGGAATTGGTCTGGGTCATCTCGTTGGAGGTCAGTCAGTTATGCAACTTTCGGCAGGAGAAAAGCAACGATTAAAATTATGCTCTGAACTAATAAATCAACAAAAAAATAAAACCTTGTATATCTTTGATGAACCGGCCTCAGGTTTACATTATTATGATATTCTTAAGCTTGTCGCGGTTTTTAAACAACTTGCAATTTCCGGACATTGTGTGTTATATATTGATCATCGACAGGAGATGATAAATGTTGCTAATCAGCATTTGATTTTGGGACCAGGGGCAGGCGAATTTGGTGGGAATATTTTATACTCAACTGCTTTGGGTTATGATAAAAATTCTAACTAACTATTTGCGAAGTTAGCAAAGTAGTTTTGTTTTCTCGAAGATTTATAATGCAGGTTAATTATTGTTGATTATTGAAATATGTGAACATCAAAAAGATAAATGATGTTTTTTTAAACTGATTTTCCTCAATTTCTAAATCATTTTTATAAATTTGTCAAAAAACAATAATTATGAGTTTATTATCAATTGTTTGGGATGTTGATCCTGTAATGTTCGAAATTGGAGACCGTGGCATTCGCTGGTACGGGTTTTTGTTAGCTTTTGGATTTCTTTTGGGATATCTTATTGTTTCACGTGTAATGCGAAAAGAGGGAAACAAACAAGAAAATATCGATAAACTTGCAATTTTTGTAATTGTTGGTGTTGTTGTCGGACTAAGATTAGGGCATTGTTTGTTTTATAACCCGGGTTATTACCTGTCGAATCCAATTGAAATTTTGAAGGTTTGGGAAGGAGGTTTGGCAAGTCACGGTGGTGCTGTTGGAATTTTACTAGCCGTTTGGTTGTATGCTCGCAAGTTTAAAATGAACTTTTTGGGATTACTTGACCGAATTGTTCTTATAGTACCTTTAGCAGGTGGAATGGTACGACTCGGAAATCTTGCAAATTCTGAAATATTTGGAGTGCAAACTTCTGTTCCATGGGGGTTTAAGTTTTTGCGAAATTCAGATGATTTACAGCCTGCTATTGACGCTGCAACAGGTCATTGTAACACTATGGATATGGCCTGCTTAGTCGATTATTGGACAGTCAGACATCCTACTCAGTTATACGAAGCAATTTTTTATTTCATTATGTTTGTCGCATTTTTCTTTGTTTTCAAAAAGTTTATTAATAAGTGGAAAGAAGGTACATTCCTTGGATGGTTTGTCTTTGTTCTGTTTGTTTTTAGATATTTAATCGAATTTACAAAAGTCGATCAGGTGGAGTTTGATGGATGGACAGAAGCTATCAGAATGGGACAGCTACTTTCAATACCATTTATCTTTTTGGGGCTGTTCTTTATGGGTAGGGGATATGGTTGGTTCAAAAAAAAAGTAAATAGGTAAATTTTCGACAAACTCAAAAATTTGAAAGTTGATGAGAGCGCCGGCCTCCCTTCAGGGATTTAGGGGCGCGTTGGACAAAAAAAAGTAAATAGGTAAATTTTCGAGAAACTCGAAAATTTGAAATAGATGAGTGCGCCGGCCTCCCTTTAGGGACTCAGGGGCGCGCTGGAAAAAAAAAAAGGAAATAGGTAAATTTTCGAGAAACTCAAAAATTTGAAAGTTGATGAGAGCGCCGGCCTCCCTTTAGGGACTCAGGGGCGCGCTGGGAAAAAAAAGGAAATAGGTAAATTCTCGAGAAACTCGAAAATTTGAAAGTTGATGAGCGCGCCGGCCTCCCTTTAGGGATTTAGGGGCGCGTTGGAC
>JAFGVU010000057.1 GCA_016937855.1 Bacteroidales bacterium
CATTATCCCAAATATTTATTCGCTACGCGAAAACAGTAAAAAGCTGTTTTTAGCTTTTTACTAATGTTAATGCCCTACGGGCAACACACACACATTTAGCTAGTGCTTATAGTCCGTAGGACTTAAATATTAGTAAAAAAAAAGAAGTTTTCTCTTTTTTTTACTTTGTCCGTAGGACATATACATTTAGAAATTGTTTAAATTTGTCCTTTAAGTGATTTTAATGAGAACAATTTCTAATAATCTTAAATATTTTATCTTATGGCAAACACTTACACTCAGCTTTATATTCATTATGTTTTTGCAGTGCAGAATAGATTAGGGTTAATTAGTAAAAACTGGGAAGATGATTTATATAAATATATTTCCGGTATCATTGCTAATAATGGTCATAAACTATACATTGTTAATGGGGTTCAAGATCATATTCATTTGTTAGTTAGTATGAGTCCATCTCAAAGTCCATCAGATTTTATGTATAATGTGAAACGTAGTTCTTCATTATGGATAAATGACAATAAGTTAACTGTCGGAAAGTTTTCCTGGCAAGATGGATTTGGGGCTTTTTCAATTGGAAAATCTCAGGCCATCACAACCATAGAATATATAAAAACCCAGAAAGAGCATCATGAGAAAACTCTTTTTCAAGAAGAATACAAAAAATTGTTGGAAGAATATGATGTTGAATATGATGAAAAATATATTTTTAAGTCTATACAATAGGTAATATTTATAAATATTTATTCGCTACGCGAAAACAGTAAAAAACCTTAGTAAGTTCTTTACTAATTTTAATGCCACTTCGACATGACTCACTTCGATGATTCGACAAGCTCACCAACCTTACCTCAGTGCGTGCAGTGCATCACCTGCGGGCAAACCTTTGCATTTACTCTCTAGGATATATGCATTTTCTATAGTATGCAGCAAAATCTCCCCTAATATTTAAGTGATCCGTATCGTTTTCTAATGAGCAAAATGTATTGTAAAAAAAACAAAAATAAATTTAAAGTGTATTGTAAGGTGAGCAAAAAATAGTTATATTTGTAATTTATAAAATGCGTAATATGGAAAAGCTAAGAAATAGACATGTCGGTTTAATTGATAATACAAGTTTGGATTTTCAAAGATATCTAATCAATAGACTTCCATGGGAAAGACAGTTAATTGGAATTAAAGGTTCTCGTGGTGTAGGAAAAACTACCATGATTTTGCAATACATTAAATCTAGGTATCAACAATCGGAAAAAGCCATCTATGTGTCTTTAGATGATATGTATTTTGCTGAGAATAGTTTGCTGGAATTTGCTGATGAGTTTGTAAGTAAAGGGGGCGAACACTTGTTTGTTGATGAAGTCCATAAATATCCTAATTGGAGTGTGGAATTGAAAAATATTTACGATTATCACCCCAAATTGAGAGTTGTTTTTACCGGCTCTTCTTTATTAGAGATTTTAAATTCCAGAGCTGATTTGAGTCGTAGAGCTTTAGTTTTTAATTTGCAAGGACTTTCTTTCAGGGAATTTCTATTGTTTCGACATAATATTCGTACAGATAGTCTGAGTTTTGAAGATGTTTTATCTAATCATACAGAGATAGCACTTGATATTTCTAATAAGTTTAAACCCCTTGCTTATTTTGATGAGTATTTAAAAACCGGTTATTTCCCATTTTTTGACGGGAATCGAAGTTTATACTATAAGCAGTTGCAAGAAGTTGTAAATATGATTTTAGAAATAGAGTTACCTTTATTACGAAATACTGATATCTCTATCGTTAGTAAGATTAAGCAATTATTGTTAATAATCAGTAGATCTGTTCCTTTTAAACCTAATATAAGTTCTATTGCCGATAAAGTTAATGTGACCAGAAAAACGATTTTAGATTATATAACCTATCTTAACGATGCAGGTATTCTGAGTCTTATTTATAAAGATTCACACGGAGTTAGTTTGCTTCAAAAGCCGGAAAAGATATATTTAGATAATACAAACTTAGCATATATGTTGGCAGATGATACTCCAAATATTGGTAATATTAGGGAGACATTTTTCCTAAATCAAGTTTCTCAAAATCATGATGTTGGTTATTCTGAAAAAGGCGATTTTTTTGTTGATAATAAATATACTTTCGAAATTGGAGGTAAGAATAAAACTAATAAACAAATTATGGATATCCCTGATGCATATAGAGTTGTCGATAACATTGAATACGGCTATGATAAAACTATCCCTCTATGGCTTTTTGGATTTTTGTACTAATCATAATATCCTACAGTGATCGGGATGCCAATTCTTAAACCAAGTCCAAAAACAACCGGGCGTTGTTTAAGATTATATATCGAATTTACAGCAAGTATATTATTTGTTCCATGCATATATTTTACATCTGCAAAGACAATTATGTTGGGTTTAAAGCGGTACTCAAAACCACCACCAATATGAACGCCAAAGTTTATTTTTTTGTAGATATCGGTGTTTTCAGAGTCTATTCTGTTAACATCAATACCGTCAACCTTTGCAGGGACTTGTGAGGTAGAGTAGGAGTGTTGCTTTAATAAAATATCTATATCAATTCCTGCCTTAAGATATATGTTAAATTTGTTGCGCCCTAAGTTATAGTTTAAACTAAAAGGAATATTTAAATAACTAAAACTGTAATTTGTTGGGAAAAATCCAATAGAGTTGTTGTAAATGTTGAAGTATTCTATTTCAGCCATATAGCCTTTGTTGATGAGGGCAATTCCTGTGCTTATACTATATTCCCTTGTCGGCTGTAACCAAAATTTAACTCCATAGGCACTTCCGGTAAGAGGGAATGTTGGTTGCGTGTAGCCCATTAGTCTTGCATAACTTGCACCTCCCCATGCTCCGGCATAAACCAAAGTGTCTGTTCTTAGTTTCCATGCAAAAGAATTTACAGAGAATAATAGCCCCAGAGAAATTAATAATATGTGTATTACTCTTTTATTCTTCATTTTTGTTTTTAATCGTACTTTTTAGCGTTTTACCGTCAATTAAAGTTTCAATCTCATCACCAATTGACAGTTTTGTTTTCTTGTTTATTATTTTTCCTTGGTGGCGAGTAATTGAGAATCCTCTGTGTAACACATTTATTGGATCCACTAACCTGATGTTTTGTTCGAGCATTTCGATTTTTTGCAGGTTTTTATTAATTATAACATGTGTTGAACCTGTAAGTCGCGTTTTATAGTTTGTAATCCTATTGTCGGCATGCCTTATTGATATTTTTGAAGTGTTTGAAATACGACTTTGACTAGTATTTATAATATTTTGCTGATATCTGATTTTGTTTTTTGCCGTATTGTAAATCTTATAAAAGAGTTGATTATAGTAATCTTGTTTCTTTACAAGTATGTTTTTAGTTTTGTTAATCGATAAACTTAGGTTTGTGAGGTAAATGCTATTGGTTTGGATAATATCTTTTGCTAAAACAAAAATACTTTCTCCTATTTCTGTAATTTGCGATTCAAAAAACAAATTATGTTCAATAATAAGATTTGCAACAGCCGTAGGTGTTTTTACAGGTGTATGTGCGACCATATCACAAACCGACTCATCTCTTTCGTGACCTATACCTGTAATAACCGGAATTGGGAACTGAGTAATCAGATATGCAATATTATAATTGTCGAAAAAGCTAAGATCACTTTTAGAACCACCACCTCTAAGAATTGCAAGAATATCAAAATCTACTCCTGACTCAAAGACATCATTAATCGCTTTTGTGACGGTTTGTTCGGTTCTGTTACCCTGCATATCGGCTTCAAAGAGAGATACCTCAAATTTGTATCCATATTTATTGTTTTCGAGATGGTTAATAAAATCCTCATATCCGGCTGCACCAGAAGATGAAATTAGTGCAATTTTTCGGATTACCGTTGGTAATTCGAGGTTTTTATTCATGTCGAAAACTCCTTCAGCTTTGAGCTTGTCGATTATTTCTTTTCTACGTCTTTCCAAATCACCAAGAGTGTATGCAGGATCGATATCTCTGACATTAAGCGATAATCCAAACTGTTCGTGATAGTCAACACTAACTTTGACCAAAACTTTTAATCCTGCTTCGAGTGAGCTCTTGGTAACAGATTGAAAATAAGAATCAATCATTCTGTATTGTGCAGACCAAATTGTAGCACGAGTTTTAGCAATAATCTGATCGTAGTTTTTTGCTTTTTGGACAAACTCAAGGTAACAGTGTCCACTTCGATGACGATTGATGCTGTTTATTTCTGCAATAAGCCAAACAGGAGAATCAAATCGTTTCTCAATGGCCGATTTTATTTGCTGATTTAATTCAATTAGTGTGAGTGCAGAATCGTGCATCAAATTATTTTTTAATCAGTTTTTCGGAAAATCTTACATTGTTAAGACTAACCGTTAATATATAAACGCCTGGTTTAAAGTGTTTAATGTCATCCATATTTATGATTACATTACTTTGCTTTGCCGAGTGTTCCATCCAAAGAAAGGTTCTGCGTCCGTTAATATCTGATATTGATATTTCGATTGAATCGCCGGGATTATTGTTAAACTGAATTTTAAACTCATCGCTAAATGGATTTGGATAAACCGAGAAATCTTTTTTTGGACGAACATATTCACCCGTTTCAAGAATTATTGAAGCTAATTCGAAATCAGGAATCCCATATCCAAGATATACCGTTGGAGTGTTGTACAGATGGGCAGATTGACGAACCGATTCTATTATTTCCATATTTGATTTTTCGGGGAATTTTTGCCAAAAGCAAGCTATCATACCTGCAAGTAGAGGAGTAGAGAAAGAAGTTCCATTACCATTTCCTATTGATCCATCAGTATTTTGATTATATGTTCCTCCACCCATTGAAACAACATCGGGTTTCACCCTTCCGTCGTAACTTGGGCCAATTGAGCTAAAAGATGCATAGGTTTCGTCAGCCCAAACTGCTCCTGCAGTAATAATGCTATCGGCATCTCCTGGGGCAGCTATCCACGGGTGATTTTCGTCTGTTCCACTATTTGCGGCCGCAGCAACAACTATCATTCCCTTTCGAGAAGCAACAGTTGCAGCATAACTAATAATTGCATGGCGTCCATCAAGTGTTTCGTATGAGTGGTTAAATTCTGGTGTGTCAAAATCAACATATCCTAAGGACACGTTAATAATATCAGCACCTAAACTATCTGCATATTCAGCAGCCGAAATCCAGTTTAACTCTTCGATAAATGTTTCTGAATCAGGATCTTCTGACATCAAAAGTAAATAAGATGCTTCAGGAGCAGTTCCAATTAAGTTTCCCGGATAATTTGCAGCCAAAATCGATAGTACTCTCATACCGTGTGTACTGTGATTATATACAGTGTCGCCACCATGTACAAAGTTTTTTGTTGATAAAACTCTATTGTCGCTGTATAGAGAGTCGAATGCAGGTAGATTTGGTAATCCTGTGAAACCGGCATCGGTAACAGCAATTAGCATGTCCTTACCACGAAAACCTTCGTTATGTAACTTGTGCGCATTCGTCATTTTTATCTGAACAGCACAATCTCCATAATCGTAATAATCAAAATCTTCTTTTCCAGTATTTGTTTCTTTTATTCTTTTGTAACTATTGTCAAGTTTATGATATTCGCCTTCGGGATATGGTTTGTATTTTGCTGAGTTACAGACAAAACCTAAATAAGTTATTGTGTCGATCAAATCGGCATCGAGAGTAAATACTGTTGCGGAGTTAAACCACTTAGATGTATTAAGAACCTGTAATCCAAGAGATTCGAGCGAATCGACATAAGTCTGAGTAACAGGCAAATCACTTTCGTTTATCTGAATGTTTTGATTTGCACGACGCTGTAACGAACGCTCAGATAAAAATTCCTCTGGATGTTCAATGCTGTATCCATTATTGTTTTTATCAGTAAACTCGATGTAATATTTATTTGGAGAAACTTGTGCAAAAACAGCAAGTCCAATAAATAGGGAAAAAATCAGTCCAATCGTTTTCATTAGTTTTTTATTTAATAAACCACTTAAAGATGCAAATTGTTGCATTGCGAATTGCGAAGATAGTAAGAAATTGAAAAAATAAGCGGTAATATTTGTAGAAACTTAAAAATTTAGTTTTAGAGAACTATTTCATATCGCGATAAGAAGGAGAAAGGCACTTCGTTCGGCACTTGCTTCGGCTCCGAGTAACCTCGCTTCGAGAAACTCAGTGCGGGCAGTGCATCACTACGCTCAGCACAAGTCGTTCCGAACTAAGTATGTTTTTTTACCACGAAAACACTAAAAACACTAAAGCTTATCGCTTCTGAATTACGTTCCTTGTTCCAAGAGGTTATTGAGAAAGGATTTTAGTTCAGGAATTCTATTTCAATTAGTTCTTGCTTAAAGATTGTGCCGGTGGTAATTCTTTCCTCAACCGGTAAGTCAAAAATAACTTCTTGTGAATTAATATAGGTAGCTTCTTTATAAACCAGTCCAAATCTAAATGCATAAACTTCGTAGGCGAGATCAGTGTGAATTAGTGATGCGGAAGAGTCTTGAATTACAATAAGGCATGAGTCGAAACTATAATCGTTTATAGAATAAGGATAGTTAAACGAAGAAATTCGAAATTCCTTACTTTCGAGTTCGTTAAATATGTTTCCATCCCATGAGTATTCTTGTTTTAGGGGAAATCTTATTTTGATAAATCGTAAATTTTCTTCAACTTTTTCGGCAGTTAATTCAGTGCGTTTTGTTGTCCATACACTGTGTATTGTCCAATTGTCGTTTGGTGATGATTTGTAGAATCTTTCAACTCTGTATGCTGTGTCATTTTCGTTATCAATAATAGGAATATCAATAACTTCTTTGATATAATATATGCTGGTGTCGTAAATATTGCTTGGCTTGTCGATGTAAATATCAGTAATTTTATAAATCATAGCATTGCCTTGTTCAATTGGGAAATACTCATGACCAAAAAAAGCATCATTGTTTTGATTTTCTTCCGTAGTACACGCAGCAAAAACTGCAGTAATAAATATCAATACTATTATTAAATATTTTGTCATACAACAAAGTTACTAAATTTTTGTGATAATACCGCCAGCAATCACATCCTCATTTTCGTATAAAACTGCTGATTGTCCAGGAGTTATTGCCGAAACAGGATTTTTAAATATAATCTTTATTTTTTCACCAATTTGCTCTAAAGTACATTCTTCGCCAGGATTATTGTATCTTATTTTACATACAGCCTTAGTGCCGGTTTTAATTGATTCATATTTCATAAAATTGACACTTTCAATAATTAGCTCATTGCTAAGCAGTTCGTCTCTGGTACCGAGTGTAATTGTGTTCGTTTTAGCGTCAATATTTAAAACATATACAGGATATCCCATTGCAATATCCAATCCTTTTCTTTGTCCAATTGTGTAAAAAGGATATCCTTTATGTTTGCCAATAACTTTACCGTTAGAGTTGATAAAATTCCCTTCACCGATTTTCATATCGATATCCGGTACTCTTTCTCGCAAGAAACTGCGGTAATCATCATCGGGGATGAAACATATTTCCTGGCTTTCGCGCTTTTCTGCAATTTTTTCGTAGTTGTTTTTTAATGCAATTTTACGAACTTCGGGCTTGGTAAGGTGTCCAAGCGGAAATATTGTTCTAGCAAGGTTTTTCTGAGTTAGAGTCCAAAGAAAATACGATTGGTCTTTTGCTTGATCCACACCTTTTCTTAAAAAATATCTTCCGTTTTCGTAAATTATCTGAGCATAATGACCGGTAGCTAAAAAATCGCAGCTAAGACGGTCGGCTTCTTCGATCATTTTTCCCCATTTAATAGTTTTATTGCAAACCACACATGGGTTGGGTGTTAGACCTTGCAGATATTCATCAATAAAATTACTGATTACAGTTTGGTCGAATAAGTCTCTGATATCTAGTATTTGATGAGGAAAACCAAGATTTTCGGCTAGTTTTTTTGCTTCAAAAAGAGAATCAACACTGCAACAACCAGTTTCCTTTTCTATGCACGCTTTTGAGATAGAGTCGTAAGATCTAAATGTCATACCCTCGATGTCGTAGTTTTTCTCCTGAAGTAAAATTGCAGCAACTGAGCTGTCAGTACCACCACTCATCGCGAGCAAAACACGATTTTTGTTTTTGGTTGTCATTGGGTTACTCATTAAATGCTACTTGTTGTCGGTAGGATATTGTATATTTGATGGTTTAAAGAACTCGAAAGGGTTATCGAGATAATCTTCGGGTTGCTTAAAAAGATGTTGATTTTCTTTCGCCCACTCTTCTTTTTGTCGCCATTCCTCCATAACTTCGTCGTAATTGTCGGGACGTCCCATTTTATAATTAACTGTATCCAGACCTTTTTCTTCAGTAAAAACTATCCAGTCGCCTTCGCGCTTTCCTTCTTTATACATCCCTTGTTCTTCGATAATACCCTCAGGAGAATAGTGTTTCCACATGCCCTCTTTTAAGTTGTTTTCGTAAGGACCTTCTTCTTGCTTTAATCCCGATTGGAAAAATTTTTCGTAGTAACCGTGTTTTTTACCTTCTTTGTAATTGCAGTGGAGAACTTTTCGTGTTGTTCCGGGATAATACATAATAACTTCTCCATGAGCTTTGCCACTGTCGTTATAATTAATAATTGAAGCTAAACTGCCGTCCTCGAAAAATATTTCCCATTTTCCTATTCTTTCTTTCTTGTCGTTATATTGTCCTTTGGCTGCATCGTTACCATTTTTCCAGTAAATCTCTGTTGTTGCAAAACCATTATCATCATAATTCATTAAAGATTTTATTTTGCCGTTTGTGTGGTAAAACATAAATGTGCCGGTTGGTTGATCATTAACAAAATAGCCTTTATATTTTATTTTACCACTATCGTAATATTTAACCCACTTGCCTTGTTTTTTCTTGTTAATATCGATGTAGTTTGTTAGAGTGTCGTCCTGCATTGTGCCTGTAACTTGCGCAACAGCCGAAATCTGAAGTCCTAAAACTATCGTAAATGCTAAAAAAAGATTCTTCATAAATAAAAATTATTTCAATTTTATAACTTTAAATGTACTTACTTTATTGTTTTGTCTGACTTTAACAAAATACATGCCTTCTGTTATATCAGAGAGGTTAAAAATACATTTTTTTTCGCAGTTGCAAAGTTTTTTTATCAAAATCCCCTGCGTAGAAAATATCATGACATCAAATTTGGTGTCGCTATCAATATTTATATTATCCTTAAAAACTATTGGATATACCTCTATTGGGCTTTGGCTATGTTCTATTTCAGATTTTGCATTATATCCAAAAGGAGTTGTAAAGCCATTTCGCAGATTATTGCCTTTGTATGTTCCAAAGCAATAAGCAGGATTGTAAATAATATCATCCATTTCAAAAATGTTGATATGAATTGAATCAGTGTCAGCGAAATCAAGATCGTAACTTAAGGCAACAAGGTCTAACTTATTGTTATTGTTTACATCACCTAGGTTAACACCATTCATAAAAGTAAA
>JAFGVU010000058.1 GCA_016937855.1 Bacteroidales bacterium
AGTGTCCAGAACTTGATGGATTTTTACTGTGAGCTTTTCTTTGGTAAGGATAACTGTATCTTTTAAGCGATCTTGGTTGAATGATGTGTCGATCCTGGTTTCGGGAATTATGGTTGTGTCGCGGATGTGGATGGTGTCGGTTTGTACGAGTTCTGGATGGAGTGCAACTAGGCGATTAAGACGCTTTTGTGGGGAGTAGGATAAAAATAGTATTGCTGAAGATCATTAATACATAGAACTTTGTAGTTTCGTTTTTTCGTGCTGTGTGTTTATTTTGAATTACATCAAGTCTTCGTCTGAAAAGGAATTGTAGTGGTTTTTTGTTATAAATCAAGTTCTTACGCTTGTTCACAAAGGTGTACTAATGTTCTTGTGTGTCTTTTTATTGTCCGATTCAAATTTCTTTACTAAATTTGAACATTATTTTTATTTAGCTGTATATTTTGCCATTTATTAACGAAATATTAAAACACAAAAGTCTATCCATTGTTGGGACAGAGAAAAATACCGGTAAAACCGAGTGTTTAAATTATATTTTAAAACGACTGGCAACAATAAATAAAATTCCCGCGATAAGCTCTATTGGAATTGATGGGGAAAGTATCGATCAGGTTACTTTTACTAAAAAGCCAGAAATTGAGTTAGTCGAAAATTCTATTTTTGTCACATCCGAAAGTTTTTTTAAGCAAAAAAAAATAGATGCCGAGATTTTAGATATTTCGCTCAGAGAAACATCTCTAGGTAGGCTTGTAACAGCAAGGTCTAAATCATCGGGAAAGATTATCATTGCCGGTCCACCCGAAACAGTTTGGCTCAAAAGTATGATATCGGATTTATATAAGCAAAATCCAGACATTGTAATAATTGATGGCGCATTGTCAAGGAAAAGTCTCGGTTCGCCTTCGGTTACAGATAGCATGATATTAACCACAGGGGCTGCACTTTCAGCAAATCTCCAACAACTTATCAGACATACTTCTTATCTGTATAATTTGATAAAGCTCCAACAAATCGATGATAGACTTGTTCGTAAATTATTGCTAAAAGAAAAAGGTGTTTGGGCTATTGATTATGATAATAATGTCCATGACCTTCAAATTCAATCTGTACTAACAATAGATAAATCAGTTAATAAGCTTTTTGAATTTGGGAATCGTATTTATATTAGTGGCGTTTTAAATGACCGAATTCTTGAAAAGATAGGAGCACAAAAAAACGTTTCGCAAACCGAAATAATAATTCGAGATTTTACCAGAATTTTTGCTGGGGCAAATGTATTTAACGACTTTATAAACAAAGGTGGTAAAATAAAGGTATTGTTAAAAACAAAACTTATGGCTGTTTGTGTAAATCCTTTGGCACCGAACGGCTTTCTTTTAGATTCCGACAAGCTTTGTGCTACATTATCCGAAGAGTTAAACCTGCCTGTTTATGATATTAAAAAGTTAGCTGATGAAAAGTTTTAAAAAATATATTGCAGAGAACAACGGATTGAGATTTGTATTTGAGAATCTTAAAATTAGCTCGTCACCGGGAAAAAACTTTTTACTTAACTCAAAATTCATGACAAATAAGTTTGACCTCAAAGTTGAGCTTGAATATCATGAATATATGCTAAAATTTTTGTCCGACAAACTATCAAGTGCCGATGTAAACAATATAAATCTTAGGCTGCATCAACTTAACGATATCTCTAACACTATAAAAATTTTAAATTCAAATACGGTTTTAGATGATATTCAACTGTTTGAGATCAAGAAGTTTGCAATAATTTCTCAGAATCTCAAAGAATTTTTGACAACAAAAGGATTCGACATTTTTGAATTACATGATCTAGAAAAATCAATTGCCCTACTCGACCCTGATTCTACCGGAGAAACAGCATTTTACATTTACTCTTCTTATGACACTAAACTTGGAGAATTAAGAAAGGAACATCAAAATTTAATTGATAATAATCCAAAATTAGCTGAAACAATCAGACAAGAGTGTATTGTTATTGAGGATAAAATCAGAGCAGATATCTCAAAGAAACTTTCGGAATATGCAGAACAATTACAGATTAATTTAGAGCGCATTGCTCATTTTGATGTTCTTTTAGCAAAATCTATTCTTTCGCAAGAATGGAATCTGACAAAACCAGATATTTCAGAAGATAATACACTATATAATCAATTGTTTAACCCGCTTGTCAAGTCATATTTAATTGAGCAAAACAAAGATTTTCAAGCAATAGATATTAGTTTGACTCAGGAACCAATACTAATTACCGGAGCAAATATGTCGGGGAAAACTGTTGTCTTGCGAACTTTAGCTCTAAGCCAGTTAATGTTTCAGTTTGGATTTTATATTCCTGCCAAAAAAGCGTCAATTAAACCTGTAGATGAAATAATTTTAAGCATAGGCGATAATCAGAGTGAAACTAGCGGGCTATCTTCGTTCGCAATAGAAATACTTAATGTTAACGAAATCATTAAAAAAGCAAAAAGCGGTAAAATTATACTTGCTTTAGTTGATGAATTAGCTCGCACAACAAATCCTGACGAAGGAAAAGCCTTAGTGTCGGCATTTGTTAGTATAATGAAGAAATTTAAGACAGATTCTGTAATTACAACACATTATAGTGGAATTATAGCTGATTGCCGACGTATCAGAGTAAAAGGATTAAATTCTGACTTAAAGGACTCGCCAATCTCAGCAAAAAACATTAATGATTTTATGGATTATTCTTTAATTGAAGTTGATGATGATAGGGTTCCAATGGAGGCAATCAGAATTTCTAAAATATTAGGAGTTGATGATGAATTTATTACCCTAGCCGGCAATATTATAAATAAAGATTAGAGGACTTTCCCAATTGTTATAGATGAAATACTTCAACTTTCATACTCATAAAACTGACGAAGATTTTGGTATTGTCAATATTTCTGTCAATAGTCTATTGCCTGATTGTAAATTTCTTTCGGCTGGAATTCATCCTTGGGATTACTCAAAAAACTATTCAAGTGAGCTTGATAAACTTAAGAGTCTTGCTTCAGATAAAACTATTGTTGCAATTGGTGAAACAGGATTTGATACAAAATCTGTCTTTGATATTAATTCGCAAATAGAAGTTTTTAAATCTCATATTGAGATATCAGAAACACATCACCTTCCGTTATTAATACACTGTGTGAAATATTTTAATGAATTGATCAGATTACGTAAAGAGTTTGCCCCAAAACAGGCATGGATAGTACATGGTTTTAATAGTAAAATCGGAATATTATCTCAACTTATTGACTGTGGTATTAAAATCTCTGTAAACAGTAGCCTCTTTAAAAATTATAATAAAGTTGAGCAGGTATTGCACATTGCAGGCATTGAAAATCTCTTTATTGAGACTGATGATGCCGATGAAGATATCTTATCAAATTATAATTTTGTTGCAAAAATCTATGGTGTATCTACAGATGAGCTTAATAGAAACATTTTAAACAATTTAAAAAATATTGGTATAAATGTGGAATGAACGAACAGAATTGCTTTTAGGAAAAGAAAAACTGGAGAAATTGCAAAATTCGCGAGTTCTTGTTTGTGGCCTTGGTGGTGTTGGTGGTGCAGCAGCCGAGCAACTTGCAAGGGCAGGAGTAGGG
>JAFGVU010000059.1 GCA_016937855.1 Bacteroidales bacterium
TAGCCATTGACAGGAACAGTCCCGAAGGGAATGTTACGGCATTTAGCCCCGATCGACAAGAACAAGCCCGTAGGGATTGTTCTTGTCTCATTTATAACACCAACTTTACATAGGATTAATGAACATAATATCAGCAATATATACTATTAAATATGAGCTTGATTTTGCATCAGAATATAAGTGGACTTCTTGCAAAAAATGTATAAATGTGAAAACAGGAAGACAAATAAAGCAGGTTTACAATAATGGTTCTATAGGTTATTCTATTCGTGGAAAATTTATATCTTTGAAAAAATTAAGGAATCATTTAGTAAAGCCAAAAATTAAATCAAATTGCCCGTTCTAATAAAACAAATAAAAAAAAATAACTATGGGAAGTAGAAAAGCAATATCCGGGTTAGAATATACAACAAAAAAGACTATGTATTATTCTTTATATTACACTTATGGCTATCATCTTGAATCTGTTGTTGGATATTTTTGGATTAATGTTTCCGCAAAGGGAATATTAAGTGCTCGTAAAAAGGCAAATGAGATTGCAGATGAATATATGAAAAGCGAAGGTCTTGATGAGAAGTATGTTTACTTACTAAGAAAATGGGAAAAGATGGATCATAAACCACGACACTATAATAAGGTTGTAAAAGCACCAATGATTAGGGTTAAAATATAAATTGTTAAACAATAGTTAAAAGTTTGGTTTTTTGTTTTTAATCACTATCTTTGCATAAAAAAGAATGAAAACTATTATATTATACCAAAGTACATTTGAAATAAAAGTCCTATTTCTTGAAGAAGAAGAAATTTTTATAGAGAGGGTTTTTATTGACGGTGTTGAATATGATATTGATTTTATCCATGAGTTTTGCAATGAATTGTGGAATGAAATAATTAGTTTCATAAATGAAAGAGACGAAGACTTTGACATATATTTACAAGACTTTTAATAATGGGTAAAACTTCATTAGACATATTGAATGAGGAAATAGCAGCAATGTTTGGTGGTGAGAGCATCATTAATCAAGAGTTTGTTGAACATTCAAGAAAAAAGAAGGGAAAAAAACCCGTTGCTTATGATAAAAACGATACTGTCCCTAAAGGAGAACTTAAGAATGGTGACTATACAATAAAGTTGGTTGACCTTCCTAAGTGGAGTACAAACGTAATATACGCAGGTGCTAATCGTGTTAGTAGGCAACATCTAAAAAACATATATAAACAGAAAATAATGGAGCAATTTGGCTACACCATAAGTTTCAAATGTATGTGTGTTTATGAGTTTTATTTTAAAACAAGAGCCCTGGACGGATCAAACTGTTCGGGTATGGCAAAGATGATAGAAGATTGTATTATACCACAAGATTCATTTAAAATTGTCGGTGGAGTTTTCTACAACTCATGGAAAACAAAAGACGATGATCACGTTATACTGAACATATATGAGCCAAACAGTCCAAACCTGATACTAAAAATAAGAGATATTTCAGAACGATTTGACAATTTACAGGTGGATTCCTGCAACAGAGTAATAATTTAAAAACAAAACTATGGTCTATAAAATGATAGGACAAGTAGATTACGTTTCAGAACCGTTTTCGTATAATAAAAATGGAGATAAAAAGATAATTATATCTTTAAATGGAGTTAATTCAAAAATTAAAAACAGAGTTGAATTTATTCCATTCGATTTCATTGGAAAATTAATGGATGAAGCAGAAGGTATTAAAACAGGGATGTTTCTTGAAATAGATTTTGAACATCGTGGCAGAAAATGGGTTGAAGGAGATATTACAAGGTTTTATCTCAATCTTGAAGTTATATCTTTTAAGGTTGTAGAGTATGCTTAAGGAAACAACCGTTGAGCCTGTCGGAAGAAGCGATTTTCATATATTGATTGGTAGCAGAATTATTGGATATATTGCAGCCACAGGAAAAAAATTTGTTGCAAATTCAGTTTTTATTGACACACATAGAGAATATAGTGACTTTGAGGATGCACTTACTTTCCTGCAAAAAGAAACAGAAAGATTCGTTGAAGATGTATTACAAGGTAAAATAAATAGGTATGTTAAAGAAAATGCAAGTTCCTTCACACAGTGAAGAATGGTACAAGTTTAGAACAACTGGATATGGTGATTTTATAGGAGGTACTGGTGCTTCCGAGATAGGCATAGTATTATCATTATCACATTATAGACCAACATTAATGGAGTTATTTCACTATAAGGTTGGTACAGAGATACCAGTTAGAACAGATAGTGAGCGTATGTTTCACGGCAGAAATAATGAGGCATACATTGGGAAATTATGGGAATGTTATGATGGTACAACAGAGGGATATGTTAATAATTATAATAAATACATTGAAGAAGTTAAAAAGGTAAATGCTGATGACTTCTTGCTTTACCAATCTGACGACATTAATGATATTATTAATTATAGAACAGATGCCAATAGATTTTTAGTTCGCAGAAATATTCGTGTACCTGAATACCTTTATAATACTGATTACCCTTATTTATTTTGCAGCCTTGATTTTCAGGCAATAGATAAAACCCCTGCGATTACTAATATCGGTAATATTAGTGCAGGAGACATACTTCCACCTTTTCCAATAGAGTGTAAAACTATTGATAAAGATGCTGCGAGAAACCTCGACTATGCTTTCCCTGATATGTATATTGCACAGCTTAATGCACAAATGTTAATTACGGAAAGTTATTATGGCGAAATAGCGGTATTATCTGGTGGTAATAAGTTTGACGTTTATGGTTTTGAGCGTAATGATGATATTTGTCGTTATATATTAAAGTGGAATACTGATTTTTGGGAAAACAGAGTACTTCCTGCAAGGGAACTATTAAAACTTGCTGATGAAAACCCAAAGAAGAAGGAGTATTATATTGGTCAAATTCAACCATTGGAGCCTGAACCAGATGATAGCCCCGCATATCGTATTTACCTATCCGAAAAACACGAAAGTATTGCAGATAAAGTCGATGGAGACGATGATATGTATAATACTATGATTAAATACAATGAAGTATCTAAACAGAAGAAGGAAATTGAAGAAAAAGAAACAGGCATTAAAAACACTATAACTAATTGGTTTGTAAAAAACAAATGTGATAGAATTAATTTTGGTGATAGTGGTTATATTAAATACTTTCTTAAATCTGGAGGTAAAAACAAACAATTATATTTAAATTCTTTTAAACCTAAAAAATAAATAAAATGAGTTGGACAGACAATTTAAAAAATGCTCCTAATTTGGAGAAGAAAAGATTTAACCATAAAGTTGTAAAGGTGGTTAAAAATGATTCAGGTGTTCCTGAATTTGTGCATTACGATAAAGATGCAGGAAACATTGTTGTGCCCAAAATATCTGGGGCTATTGTTGGTGATACTTTACTATTAGAATCATTTGATTCACGGCTAAACAAGATGTGGCGTAGTGCCTACATATTAAACAGAGATAAGGTTTCAATATTTAAACCCACTGGTGGTTTTGCAACAGACAAACCAATACCATATAAAGAGGCTAAAATATTAATAGAACAAATGTCGGGGTCAAGACCAAGACTGTTTAATGTTATCTTTGTTTATGATTATAATGAAAAAGAAACTTATGGCATATATACAAATGCAACAATATCTTTTGATCAGATGGCTAAGCACAGCGATTCTGTTAGGAAAAAGGGATGTGAAGTTACATTTGTTCCGGAAATTTATTCAAAAAAATCAGATGTTTCAGACAAAGCAATGGAAATGCTTGGCAAGGTTGCCTTAAAAAACGCACCATCGTTTGCAAATATGGTTATTGGTGATCCTATTTCAGAAGATATTGCAGAGCAGTCCGGGTTGATTGATGTTATTAATGAATACAATGAATGGTCTAATGATGCTTTTACAAGTAAAGATGTTCAGCAGAACGAACAATTTTATAACGAAGCAGATAATACTCCCATTGATAATAGTAATAATAACGATAACAGCAATGATGATGACGACCTCCCATTTTAATAAGCAGAAGTTAATTGATATTATTACCAATATTGATAGAGATGAAATAAGTGCGGTATGTTTCATTACTTATAAGAGTGGTAACGAAGATAAAATCGTAAACATAATGTCTGTTGATAACATAATAAACTTCATGTCCCATGTGTCTGCTTCTGTAATAAAATCAGAAAAAAGAGCTTCGTATGAGGTAATATTCAAAACCATATCAGACGTATTGTATAACTTAAAAAGAGAGGATTAACATGGAAATAACAGCAACAAAAGATAGATTGTTATTGTTCTTAAAAGACGTTACAGATTATAGTATTAAAACAGAAACACAATATCTGCAAGACTTAAAAGGTTGGTATGTGAAAACCGTTCTTTATATAAAAGATGAAGCAGGAGTTATTGTTAAAGAGGTCGATGGGCAGTCTTTTCGTGAAATCGATAAGAACAGTAAATATACGGCATTAGAGACTGCTGATACGGTTTCTCTTGGTCGTTGTCTCGCCAAACTTGGTTATGGGATTGATGAAATGTTTGCATCGTCTGATGAAATAGAAAGTGTTCCCAATAACAATGATAGTAACAATGACAGTAACACTGATGGTAATACTGAATTTGTACACCAAATTGTTACTAAAGTCGAAAAGAAAGAACACGAACACGATAAAGACGTCGCAGCTAAACTTGCAGTTAAAGACGGGGATATACAGAAAGCTGCTGAAATAATTGTAGATAAACCTATTGAACCTATACATATTCCTGAGCTTGAACACGTTGTCGTTGGTGGAAAAGAAGTGTTAAAAAGAAATCTAAAGATAAAAGAAGTTAAGACTATGTGGGAAAAAATAGTTGGTCTTGGTGCAACAGAAAAATTAACAATTGAATTTATTAATGAATTATCATTGCCATTCAAAAATAATACTGAATTAATTAAATTTGGAACAGTGCAAGATATTGAAGCGTATATTGAATTTTTAAACGAAAAAAAACAAAAATGAGTAAAACTAAAGTTGTAATTAAAAACATGGAGTTAGCTGAAATTGCTGACAAGATTGAAAATGTAATGTTTGTTCGTGGATTAAACAGGGCAACGACTATTTCTATTGTTGAGTTAAGAGAGGTTATTAAAAAGGCATCAGATAATCTATCACAAACTCTTGAAATTAAAAAGGATGATGATATTATTCGTTTTGAAGCAGAACTAAGAAAGATTGTTTCGGGATTTGAAAGTAAAAACAAGGCTGAATTTGATCTTCACAGACAACGTGGCGGTCAGGGCATCCCTCAATCTTTACAGCAAAATTGGGAAAAAGAGTTGAGAAAATTGCGTGAAAATCACTCCGAAGCATCAAAGAAAATAGATGAACATGATATTTTTGTGCGTGCAAAAATGGATGAAGAAGTTGAGTTGACCGGATTTACATTTATTCATGACATAACAGGTTTATCACCAAAAGAAGTTAGCGATTTAGGTAAATTCATAATACTACGATAATAGTAATAATTGGTAAAATAAAATGGTAAAATGATAGCAAAGACAAACGCATATAAAACGATAGAGGCTTTTTACAATGGTGCTATAAAACCATTAAAGGCTATTGCAGAAAAAGAACAGGATGAGAGTAGGTTAAGCGATTTAAACAACAAGATTGAAATGTATGAAACACTACATAAAGTTGTTTTGAAATTAATTTACTCTCATTCTGTTTTTATAACAGAGGTTAAGAATTTTCATGAAGAAATGATAGGCATGGGCGTTTATAATAATGGAGATATTAGTCTTGATGTTCTTGAATTAGATTTTGCTGTATCATATAATAGAATATTAAAGTTAAACAATTTCTACGAACAGTCTGATGAAGGATTAATAACTACTGACAAAATGGCAAAGGCTATTAATCTGTTCCAGGAGACATTTGGTGTAATGGAAATATATAATTAAATATTAATTGTTTTGTTTTTTGAGTTTAATCACTGCCTTTGTATTCTGAAACAGAACAATAAAATCAAATAAAATGGAAAACAAAATGGAAAACAAAATGAAAACAAATGTAACATCTATTATTCTATTATTGATAATAATAGTAATGATAACAGGAGCAATATGGGTGAATGGCATTATACCAACAATAGCAATAACTATTGCATCCACATTAATACTTATCTTAATGTATTACATGTTAAAACCAACATCTAATCCAGACAGCAATGTATTTAAAACATTTAGGTTTTTAAAAGGAAAGCACTACCCAATACAATCATTATTATCACTATTAGTTTTTCCGAGCAGAATGGTTAGTATTAATGATGAAATATATGCTTCGTTTAAGATACCAAACGAAACACTTGATGCACTAAAACATACTGATTGCATACATAAAATAACTGGTGTTTCTTTTGGTCGTATTCATGATGACAGCATTCGCATTGGGTGGAAGTATGTATCTGAAAATTCGTATGATTTATATGCCTACTATTACATTAATGGTGAAAGGGGATATGAACGCATTTGCAATGTTATAAACTACGACAGTGATATTGATTATGCAACCGTATATATGTCTTTATTTGGAGGTAATATTAAATTACTTGTAAATGGTGTCTATTATGAAAACAATGGTAACTTAACAAGTGATTTAAACTATATTCCTGATAACAGATTTTCTACATTTTTATTGTTGCCGTACATGGGTGGATCGGGTGTCGAAAATACACCATCTGAAAACTGCAATATTTTATTAAATGTTCGTGTTATTCGTGGAAGATGGGCGAAAAAATATATGATAGTATGAAGAAGGATATTTATATCGGGATAGATCCAGACATCAGTAAGAGTGGCGTTGCAATTTATAATGCTGAAAATGGAGAAATGTACTTAAAAACAATGGATTTTTTCAATTTGATGAATTATATATTGGTTAACTCTAAAAATATTATTGTTTGTATTGAATCAGGGTACTTAAATAGAAAAGTAAACTTTCATAGAAATAGTTCTAAGCATGTTGCTGAAAAAATTGCAATGGCTACTGGTGTTAATCATGCAGTTGGAATATTGTTGTATCAGTTGTGTGAAAAAAACAATATAGATGTAATAAGATATGTGCCTAAAAAGGGACAAGCAAAGATGTCAGCAGATGATATGAGTAATATTGTCGGAACAAAGATAAAAAGTAATCCAGAGACAAGAGATGCGTTTCGTGCGCTTTTCTATTCACTTCCAATCAAAGTAAAAACAATTTGTTAAAACAAAATAATATGGCAGATAAAGCAAAAAAAAGAAGATTAATTGGTTCGCTACTACCAGCAGCAGCGATATTATCAATTAATAGTTGTAATGTTAGCGAAGAACAACTAACAGCGAAACCAGCAATAGAACATGACTATGATTGGTTTGAGACGAAATATGCACTATATAATGGCATAGGTATTTCGTTTATCAAACCATCAGGGGTAATGATTGAAGATTTTGCAGACTTTCTGTTTGGGCAATCTGGTGGTAGGCATAATAGAGACACAAGAGATATTGCATCAAAAAATCCGTGTCCTGTTCCATTTATAAATGAAAATGGAGAAGAAATATATGGTATTCATACAGAACTTGATATAACCTGGAAGTTGTTTACAAATCCACAGATTGCAAAATGGGTAGGCTATAGTCCTACGCCTGAAGTATTTTATGAAATGCCAGATGATGTTCGTCTTGGAATTGTTGACTATCATATTAATTTTGGTAGAGTAACGTCATCAGAGGTTGTAAACCTTGTGTTTGCTTATTCTGTGTGGGGTGGCGGTGGTTATCGCAGAACATTAGATCATTTTGTCGAAAAGTATGGAAACATTGAGGATAATATTGCTAATAATGGTGAGTATTTTGTTTTTTCAAGAATGATTGAGTGCAGGAGAGATATGATGGAAAGGTATAATCAGCATGAAGTAACATACAAAAATAGTAATGGCAAATGGATTACTGACACAAATTGGAACATAAATAAGCATGGTTGGTCATCTGGTCTTGCTCATTTTTACCGTGTATTCAAAATGTATTGTAAGTCTTAATAGTATAAAACTAATAACAAGAAAAATGATAAAACAAAAAGAGCATGTTGACAAGTTTATTAAGTGGTATGTAGGCGACAAAAGTAAAAACAATGAAAGGATAAACAAAACAAAATTATCAGATATAATAATAGACATGTTTCCGACAAGTTTTGTTGGCGACAATAAAAAAGAAAAAGCAAGAAGCTATGTTAGAAACCTTCTTGGTGCAAACGGAAATAATAACAGGAAGTATGCAAAAATGAATGTTGTTGATTTTTCAGAAAGAACATACGATCCGAAAATATTAATACTTGACATTGAAACTTCTCCACAAGCTGCATTAATCTTTGGTTTGTTCAATAAATATATAGGCATTGAACATACAGACGAGGATTGGTTTATGTTTAGTTGGGCTGCTAAATGGATTGGAGATGATAAGGTTTTTGGCGATGTTCTTAATTCGGAAGAAGCTGTTAACCAGGATGATTGCAGAATAGCAGAAAGCTTATATAACATTGTGAATGATGCCGATATTATTGTTGCTCATAATGCAGATAAGTTTGATATTCCCAGAATGAAACTACGGTTTTTAGTTAATGGTTTCCCTCCGCCGTTACCATTCCAGGTCGTTGATACCCTAAAGGTATGGAAAAGAGAATTTGGGTCAACGTCAAATAGGCTTGATTATCTAAATAGAAACGTTCTAAAGATCGAAGGCAAAAAGGAGACAGTTGGGTTTAACTTGTGGAAAAGATGCTATCACGGAGACGCAGACGCATTAAGAGATATGTACGAATACAACAGGCAAGACGTAGTTGCATTAGAGGAGAACTATCTTATTATTCGTTCATGGATTCATTCTCATCCAAATCTATCATTAATAACGCACACGGATTGCTGTCCTAATTGTGGAAGTAAGGATTATAGTGAAACTAAATCTGTTTACAGAACAAGTGTAAGTGAGTTTATTGTTCATAGGTGTAATAATTGTGATGCTATATTCAGAAGCAGAAGCAATAATATTTCCAAAGATGATAATAAAAAAATAATAACAACAACTGCAAGATGATAATACTGAATGTACATGACAGTAAAATTACGGAACACATACACTCCGCTAAAAACAGCAATATTAAAAGAGTTGCAATACCTGAACCAATTTTTAATGCTGGTATAATAGAGGAGGTTTTCTCAAATGATAAAACAATAAAAAGAACCCTTTGGAAAAACGAAGGACTAAAGTATGTTATTGACGATTCATTTGAAAACGTAATAAAGATTATGCAAAAACAGACTGTACATGGCTTCAAAAAATAACATAGACCGGGCAGATATATTAATGATGTATTACGATATTATCATTGATCTTCTGCTCGGTAATAAAACAGATTTTGTTGTCGTAGATATACCAATGTCTGATATACTCATTGAGCTTAAAGAGCGTGGAAGACTAAGTGCGAAATATGTTAAGTCAATAAAAAGTCAGATAGATAGAATCAAGTTGATAATAGAATCTATTGAAAAAGAGTTGCTGTTCCTTGATAAACTGTCTGAATTTAAACATGGAACATTAACTGGTGTTAATGCGTCAAATTTTAATAATAAACTTGATAGTGATAAATAACTGTTAAACATTTGTTTTTTTACTTTCTTGTTGTATATTTGTAAAAAAAAAAAAAAAATAATATGAAATCATTACAATTTAAAACGCCACGAATGTGGTTAGACATCATGGTAAAACATGGCGTTATTAAAAAAGAGTTTGCAGAATCAATAGGTAAGTATATTAAAAAGCTGAAAGAAGATAATAATGATTTAGTGATTACAAATTATGCGTCTTTCTTAGAGGTAATGAAACTATTTCCGTGGGAACATACCGTTGAGGGGTATAACTACTGGACAACAATTTACCATCAGTTATATTATAGTGATGTGTTTCACACAATAGATGTATTATCCACGTTAGTTGATTTGACAAATGATAATAATATAAAAAAAATAGGAGATAGCTTTGCTGACAATATAACATATACGTTGTACGATCTTTTAAAAAAAGATATAGAATGGATGTTACTGTTCAATCCGCAAGACCTACCAATACTAAAGCGTTGTATAAGTTTTGGAATAGACTATGACAACAGAGGAAATAAATAGCATTATTAATGCAATAAATTTAATGCAGTTTGATTTATTGCGCAAGTATGCTTATTCTGATGATGAAAAACACTTAGAAATGTATGATGAATACGTTGAGATTAAAAAAAAACTAACTCCAATAATGAGTATTCCATACCGAAGCCATCCATGTAAAAAACTTTTTAAAACAGAAATATGAAAACAGACGTAGTATATATGGGTATTATTTTTACAGTTGACTATGATTCTTACGTAACAAATGATACCCCGGATAACAGACTTATTGCAGACGATTTTATTGAGCTTAATAAGGTTTGTGTATATGGTACTGATATAGATATTATGGATATTATTAATCCTGCTGACCTTGAACAAATATTAAGAGAGGTGTTTGATATTGAAATTGAAAGTCCACAAAAAGCATTTAATCATGAAGAATTTTAACGAAATTTTTGACAAGATTATTTCCTATATTAAGTTGGGAGATACAATATGTAAAGCGTGTAAAAGAGTAAAAATATCACGATCTACATTTTATGAAAATCTATCAATTGAACAAAGGTTAGAACTTGATGAAACAAGGGTTTTATATTCATATAATAAACCAGTAATAGAAACAAGTGGTGTATCTCATAAGGATTTTATTACTTGTAGTGAAGACACTTATGATGATAATGATATTTATATGTAATAATTATTACTATGATTGAACACAAGGGGTATAGAGATAATATTGGAAAAGAGAGGCTTGACCTTATTACACCTTTTGCAACAATGCAGTTGGGAAAAGTGTTAGGTATTGGAGCAGATAAATATGGAGATGATAATTGGAAGAAGGGTATGTCGTGGAAAAATGTTATTGCATCACTAAAAAGACACCTTGCAAAGTTTGAAGCAGGAGAGGATTACGACAAAGAGAGCGGAGAGCTACATGCTGCACATATTTTTTGCAATGCTATGTTTATGCTTGAATATTACAAAATTTATCCACAAGGAGATGATAGGTTTGTGGTTGATGTTCCAAAAATAGGATTAGATATAGACGATGTTCTTGCTGACTTTTCTGGACATATTGTTACTAATTATGGTATTCCTATTCCTGAATTTTGGGACTTTGATTGGAGTGATTCTATGCTTAAGTCAATATCTGAAAATAAAGACTTTTGGTTAAGTATGCCTGTAAAAACAAAACCACAAGATATACCATTTCAGCCACACTGTTATATTACGTCAAGGGGAGTACCTGTTGATTGGACTAAGGAGTGGTTACGGAATAATGGTTTTCCGAATGTTCCGCTATATAGTCTTGATCATAATGCTGACAAAAAAAAGGCAGTAGTTGAAAGTAATTGTCAGATTTTTGTTGATGATAGATATGAGAATTTTATAGAGATAAACAAGACTGATGTTAAATGTTTTCTCTTTGATGCACCTCATAATCAGCGATATAATGTAGGGTATTATCGTATAAAGCAATTGTTGAATTTACCTTTTTTTAATAAATTTTAAAACAAGCCCGTAGGGATTGTTCTTGTCGGCTTCGGGTATGGTGAGTAGCCCTACCCACAAACCTAAGATTAACCTGATGCCTTCAATGGGCTATTCACTATAACCATTGTTGTAGCATCGTAAAGCGAACGATTATGAAAATAAAATATCCAATAGGCGGTTTTGCTCCAGGATGGTACTCTAACAAATGCTCTTCTTGCGGTGAAGAATTTATAGGTGATAAACTTGCAATACAATGTGAGCCTTGTGCCATAAATGCGGTTAACGAAAGTAATAAGCAAGCCTTAGCAGAATTACACAAACTTAAAACCGCCTTAGAGAAAATTAAGTTTAGCAACGATACTATCAATGAAATACTTGGTAAGTGAGCGTATGTGCTACAACGATCGGGACTGTTCCTTTCAATGGCTAATCGCCATTGAAACGGCATTTAGCCCCGATCGACAAGAACAAGCTCGTAGGGATTGTTCTTGTCTCATTTATAACACCAACTTTGCGCAGGATTAATGAACAGAATATCAGTAATATGCACCATTAAATAAAATTTATTTTTTTTTTAATAACAGTAATAATAAAACCATGAAAAAACTATTAATTTTAATGTTAATCTTCATTCCTGTATTAACTTATTCACAGGATATTATTGGTGGAAGAACAAAATCGATAATAGACGTTATTACAAACAATAACGTGTGTAATAACCAGAGAAAGCAAAAGCGTATAATAAATCGTATTGAGCGTAATATTGCAAAGCTAAGAGCAATGGGTGTTCCATATGGTGTTGACAGTATTGTATATAAAGAAACGACAGTGACAGATACAATAATTGATCCACATAGTGAACTACTACTTGATTTACTTATTGAGTGTGATAGTGATTATAAAGCAGTAATAAGACTAAACAAGGAGATAAAGGCAGAAAACATAGATTTACAATTAAAGATGGACAGTTTAGGACACGTAGTTATATACGCCTATGTTCCTGCTGATACAATCTATACTAAATGTTTAAATATTACCAGAACCGAACACAAAACCAATACTGTATTTACCCAAATGAAAAGAAGTCAGTTTGATTCATTTATTAGGTTTTCTGGATTTATATTGTGGGGATTACTATTACTCATATTGCTGTATTTTATTTTTGTTAAAAAACGTTAAAATATTTTGTTTTCGTTTTTTTTATTGTATCTTTGTGAAAATCTAATAAAATGACACAAGACCAATTTAAAAGAATTGAGGCGGCAATAATAAAGGTTGTGCCTGAATTTACTCACTTAGAAAAAAAGTTTGTTTTAGACTTACTAAGTACAATTATTGATAGTGATGATAAAATAAACTTTGATGAATTTTGGAATAGATACCCAAACAGAAAAGGCAAGTTTAATGCTAAAAAGATTTGGGGTAATATGAGTAATAGTGATAGAGCAAAAGCTGTTGCATATTTGCCAGAATACATAAGCGAATCTGCTCCGTACTTCCTAATGCCGGAACGATACCTAAAATACCGTAGATGGCTTGACGATGAGAAAAGAAAAGTAGATGATTTATTTAAGTAATAGATGTAATATGAAAAAAGAAATAACAAGAGATGATATCTTAAACGGTTGGTTAAAATACCACAACACAACCGTAGAAGAAGTTGTAAAAGCACACCCTAAAGACGTGCTTGATAGTCCCGATTGGTTTGACTTGTACCCCATTACACAGGAACAACACGATGAATGGGTTGAATGGGCGAAAAAAGAACTCCTTGAAAGAACAAGATATAGTAAAAAAGCAATAGAAATTCAATGGGGGCTTATATATCTTGATACTGCACCTAATATTAAAGTGGATTATGTGATAAACCCGTAAGACATATAATAAAAATATGGTAAAAACTTCAACATTTTTAGTTATAAAAAAAGATGAATTTACGTGGCATCAGATGGAGTTGAACCAACGACACGATGTTGTAAGTAGCGGTGATTTGCGGATTGTGAATCTTCCCGTAGAGGTGATTTTTGAATGGTCAGACAAAATTATTGTTAACTATGATAGCGAAACTGATACGGTTTTAGATTACACAAGTGGCTATGTAATGAGGGTTTTACCTAATTAATCATTTGTCTATGATGATGAGGAAAGTATTTTTTTGGCACAAGCATTAACGGATGCAATGGAAAATGGTCAGCAAGAGAATACATTAAATTGAACAACGTATGAACTTCTACGAAGAATTAAAATAAACCCTTGACAAAATGACACGAGAAGAACTTTTAGAAGACATGAAGAGTGTGGAGAGATACAGTATGAATTCTCCAAATGTTCTTGAAATTTTGTCTCATACCTATCAAGCAGTTGATGCAAATAAACACGATAAATTAAGAGTATTTACAGCATTTCAGCATTGGCTTGCTACGAATTATGCGAATTTACCAGCGGATAGTGGTAATATGACAAGACGTGCAATACGGTATTTAAAAGAGAATCCGACAGCATTAGATTTATTTGCTGTCAGCGGCTCATTACCATCAGATGAGCTAATTAGAGAACGTGGAGAAGGTTTTGAAGCTAAAACATACTACAATCTCGGAAAAGGTGAGTATATCGGAGATTTTGAGATAGGTGCTAAATGGGCAGTTGATTACTTTTTGGGTAATGACCGATAACTCATTTATAACACAAATAAAATACCGTATAAAACCGAGCAAACAAACTAATAATCAGACTATTAATGAAATTTGAAATAAAAGAGTATAATTACTTAGGTTTTGATCTAAAAAATAAAACAAGAGGCAGAATCAAAACAGTTTGTCCACACTGTTCTGATACACGAAAAAAGAAAGACGATCCATGTGTTTCAGTTGATATAGATAATGGTCTGTATTATTGTCATCATTGCGGCATGAATGGAAGCATACATAAGTATAAAAAGATAACCAATAATGGCTTTGTAACCCCTAAATACGATTACGATAGAAATATTAATATTGGTAATAATGTTATTGCTTATTTTGAAACGAGAGGTATTTCAACACGAACATTATCATTGTTACGAATAGAAGAAGAAACCATATTCTTTCCTCAGATTAAAAAAGACAGAAACGCTATTGTCTTTCCGTACTTTAAAAACGGTGTATGTATAAACAAAAAATTCAGAGATGGTAAAAAGAATTTCCTGCTTGTAAAAGATGCTGAAAAAACATTTTACAATTTAGATTCAATACAGTTCTCTGAAACCATGATAATACACGAGGGAGAAATAGACGTAATGTCGAGTATTGAGTGTGGATTATATGATACTGTATCTGTTCCTAATGGTGCTACTATGGGTAATATAAACTTAGATTTTATTGAACCCATATATGACAGCCATATAAGTAATAAGAAAAAAATAATATTAGCAGGAGACAACGATGAGCCTGGAAGGAATCTAATGAACAAGTTGGCTGAACGTCTTGGAAAACATAGGTGTTTTACTGTTAATTGGGGTGACTGCAAAGACAGTAATGAGTATCTTATTAAACACGGAAAAGAAGAATATCTTTTAGCGATTAAAAATGCTGAACCCATACCGATAGAAGGCGTTTATTCCATAAGGTCATGTGAAAAAGAATTATTTAATGAACTAAGAAATGGTGTTATTAAGGGTGATACGTGTAGGATAAAATCATTAGAAAAACATTTTAGTTGGTGCAAACGTGATGTATATGTATTTGCTGGATATGCAAACATGGGCAAGACAGAGTTTGTATATAACCTTGCCATGCTTAAATCCATGTGGGATGGGTGGAAGTGGGGTATTGCAGGACTTGAAGAAAAAACAACTGACAGGTTTTATCGCAAACTTGTTGAAATGTATGTTGGTAAACGTATAGACCCAGAACACAAGAACTATGGCAATCAGATGTCGGAGCAAGAGCTTAAAAAGGCTATTAAGTTTATAGACAAACATTTTTTCTTTGTAAAGCCGTCGGATAAATTTTCTAAGAACAATATATTCGACCTGTTTGAATATACAGATGCTAAACATGGGTTGGATGGAATAATAATAGACCCGTTCAATAAGATAGTAAAAGATGTAACATCTGGTTTGCGTGATGATGAATTACTTGTACGTTTTTATACAGACTTGGAAAGGTTTAATATTGAACATAATGTATGTGGTGTTACTATTACACACATGAATAAACCACAAAACATAAAAGACGGTGTTCCTTCAAGACCAACACAATATGACATACTTGGTGGGCAGGGAACAAATAATGCTGTTGATCAGATAGTATTTGTACACTCAGAAACAAAGGATAGATTAGACCCGAACAGAACTATTATTGTTGCTAAAGTAAGAGATAGAGACATTGTTGGTTATCCCGGTGAGTGTAATCTTTCTTTTGATTATCGTAAGCGTAGATTTCTCGATAATGGTAATGATCCATTTATTGGTTATGAGAGTAATAATATTAAGGAAGAACAAAGGCTGTGGCTTCCATACAAGGATGATGATGACTTAGACGTTATAGACTACATACCGTTTTAATATTTATTAACAAAATAAATTTGTGTAATAGTAAAGATTATATTATCTTTGTACAGTTACAAACAAATACAATTATGAAAAGAAACAAAAACATTGGCGCAAGAGTAAAGGTTAAAAAGCTAACGGTTGAGATAAATCCAACTGTCGGATGGAGAACACTGAAAAATGTTACTGGTGTTATTGTAGAGAATAAAGGCTACGAGCATTATTATCATACTTGTATCGGTGGGCACAAAAATGTGAAAAAGCATTTAATTGAAAATGACTACTGCCCAAATTATGCAGTTAAACTTGATAATAATGTAAGGGATGTTGAAGGAAATAATATAATCATAGTATATGAACATGAACTTGTTTTTCTTGAAATAATTGAGGAACAAAGAAAGCCTGTGAGTGAAAAGGCATATTTGAGTGCTAAAAAAATCATTGAACGATATGAGCGTGAAAAACAATTTTTAATGGAACTTGACATGATGAATAATAAAACCCTAAAAATAACAGGCAATCCCGGCTATCCAATTTAAGATCCCTCATTTGCAACAGAATGTGGACTTACAATAATTATGTAAAATATAATAAACATGGCAGACATAACAAAATGTTCTAATGAAAAGTGTAAACTATCAAAAACCTGTTACAGGTATGTGGTAGTTGCAAATCCTCTATACCAATCGTATGCAGGTTTTGAACCCATTGTTGACGAAATGGGTAATACTCATTGTGATTTTTATATGGAATCAAATAAAGGGTATGACGTAACAGAAGAACCTGAGCGTTGGATATTACTCTCAATACCTAATGGCGAATACAAGGTGTTTGCATCTTGGAGTGGGTCATATTTTGATGAAGATAGGTGGAGAATAAATTCAGGCATAAAAAGCGTTGATGAGGATAATAATTATTACTACTTTATTGGTTATAGCGGAAGCGTGTATAAGTGTAAAAAGACATATTACGGACGTATTACAGGCTATGCTGCAGATATTGTTAACGAGATTGTAGAAAATCACGATATTCTCATTGTCGATAATAATGATATTGACGATATTATTAATACTATTAATAAGCGTAATACTACAACCTAAAAAAGAAAATCATGAGTGGTGGATATTTTAATTACAACCAGTATCTAATAGATGATATTGCAGATAGTATCGAAAGAAAATTGAACAGGCAAGGACAAGAAAAAACCAAAGATGAACTTTACGGAGATAAAGAGTATTTTGAAAAATACCCAGATGAAAAGTTCTATTATACCTATCCTGAAGTAGTACAAGAAAAAATGAGAGAAGCTGTAAGACAACTAAAAATAGCTGCCGTATATGCTCAAAGAGTAGATTGGTTTCTGTCTGGAGATGATGGTGAAGAAAGCTTTATTGAACGGTTGGCAGAAGACTTAAACGATCTATGACGTTTTGCAAGTATGGGGTGTATATACTGGGCGGTAATTTTAGTAGAAACTTTGTACATCGAAATGTAATAATAATAATAATAATAATATGACGAGTATTGACTTTAATAATAAATGGAACAAGTACCTGGAAGAAGGATACTACGGAATGACTATTGAAAACCCAAAGGTCATTGAATACTTAGATGGTGAGTTTACCAAAGAAATAGAAGCTAACCCAGACTTTGATTATGCTCAGATAAAAATGAAATTTGGTGCATGTAGAATATATGCAAGTAGCAATAAAATACACGCATGGGAAAATGAAGTTAATAGAATTGTTAATGGATGGTCGTATAGCTAATTAAATTTGCACAGTGAAAACTATTAAAAATACTCAATGCCACAATAACAAAAAACCATAAATATACACTATAAATATACATCGTCTCGTATGTTTTTGACTCACAGTACTTTGTGGGTCATTTTTTTATACCTATACGCCATCACTATACTCTTAAACATAAAATAGTCGCAGTTACGCCCACTTTTACCATCTGTTTCTCTTGACTATAAATACATTGATAATCATTGTATAACCCCCGACAAAACAAAAACACACTTCGCTATTTCTTTTGACTAATTGACGTAAATAAAATACACTAAACACCACCAAATAATATACGAAATATACTGAATATGTCAGCTAAACACAATGCCATAGCCGCTTTTGGATTTTTGTCCGCTGGTTAGTATATCATATCAACATAACCCCCCTGCTCCCGAAAGGGAAAGCAAAGTGAAACCGAAGAACCCCCCTCGGAAAATCCTTTTTTAATATGAACGCACGGGCGCACGCACGTGATATATATACATTATATATGACGAAAATGTTTTTTTGGGGGGATGGGTGTTTTTTTGCTGGTACTGCTTCGCAAAACTGCTTTTCAAGGGGAAAGTGGTGTGCTTAGGTGTCAGGTGCTTGCGGCTGCGCTTGTGTGTGTATATTGGGGAAAATCACACAACAGCCTTCAACATCCTTGTAGTCAAGTCATTGCTTAGCAATAACTATCAATATATTAATAGCTAACGCCATTGCACCATATTAAGTGCTAATATGTGAGTAATTAATATGTAGTATTTATATATCGTGGTATGGTGTAGTAGTATAGTATCCTATTCATTGTATATATTACTTATATCATTACACTCTTTGAATCTTGCACTATTGCACACGTTGAGCATTGTTAACAAACATTTAACACTGTTTTTTTGTTGGTAGTGTTTTTGATTTTGAGCATTTTGTATTGACGTCGGGGATGCCGCACTAATAAACGGATTTGAAAGCATTTAGTTTTGTTGCATATTTAAAGAAGTGAGTGTTCATCGGACTTGCGTACGAAATATTCTTGCCTTATCTTTGCTTCAACAAACCAAAACAAACAAACCTAAAAAAACACAACCATGAAAACAAAAGAAAACACAATTGTAGCCTTCCATATCGGAAGGGGTGGAAAATTCTACAACGCAGGATATTTAACCTATCTGGGCGAAAAAGAAATAGGAAATTTCGTGGATGATTTGTTCCCACGTGGAGATCAACTGGGCGAAATTAGATACTATGATGGAGGAGGCGACGACACAGAGCTGACACAGGAAGAGGTTAATTCAGGCATTGGAACAATAAATATAGATAATGACTACGATACTACATATACAAAGTATCTATGTGATTGTGATGAGCGAGAAATAAATGCAATACTCAGAGATAGGACACACTATTTTGATAAAGTTATATCATTGATAGAAGAAGGGAGTACGGAATGATACGCCTGGAGGATATTATAGATACGATAATAACTATTATTATTATTATTATTATTATTGCTCCCTTTATTCTAATTTCAATTTTCGGAAACAAGTTCTAAGCAGAAACCAAAAAAAAATAAAATGAGGAAGAGGGAGAAGAAGAGAACTAAGACCATAACAGTACAAAACACTAAAGCCTTGCACCTTGCAGGGCTTTTTTACTGCCCACAATTAACGAACAACAGCAATAATAATGCTACATACTACTATATATGCAAAGCCTCTTAAATAGCCCTAAAATCAATTCTGATCAACAGGGATAATAACCAAATTGTATAAATCAGTTTTTTATGGGGATATTGTACTACCGATACAGTGGGCGAACTACGACTTTTTTTTCCTCACTATATCTTGTGTTTACTATTATTCTTATTAGTATTACCCCCTTTGCCTGTTGTGTTTATTTTCCTACCTATTACACATATTGAATACAGTATGCAAACTATTAACTTTTATTTAACACGTATTAGTCTTTTTATATTATTACTATTATTGCCAAACACTCTAAAACATAGAACAGCAAACCGATACAGTGGGCGAACTACGATTTACGAAAAATGCAAAAGTTAGTGTTCATCGGACTTGTGTGTAAAAAAAATGTTTTGTATATTTGTAAACAGAAACCAAAAAAAAATAAAGTTATGGAAACAAATTATTTCAAAATCGTAAATCCAGACGGACATCGAGGCATGATCTACAAAGAGGGCAGAAA
>JAFGVU010000060.1 GCA_016937855.1 Bacteroidales bacterium
GGACTCGCGACCCGGGTGTCGCAGATCTCAATATAAACGAAAAGGCTCTCATCTGAGAACCTTTCTGCGGACTGGACGAGACTCGAACTCGCGACCCCCGGCGTGACAGGCCGGTATTCTAACCAACTGAACTACCAATCCTAAATCGGCTGCAAATATAAGACAGGTTTTTTAATCTGCCAAACATTTTTTAATAAAATTTAACATTTTTTTTATTACTGCTGATTTTCAGCACGATACAAGTCGTATTTTATCGCACGAAAATAAAATTATTGTTGTTTTGCAACAAAAAATGTAATTTTGCAAATATGTTTAACGATGAAAATAGAACAATTTGCGCAATTTCGTCTCCTGCAGGAATGGGAGCAATTGCAATTGTGCGCCTGAGCGGAGAGAATAGTATTAAAATTGCATCAAAATTATTGTCAAATAAAGACAAATTTTTTTCGCTAGAGCATGGTAAAATGCTTTATACTCAAATTTTTGGTGAAGATGGCAAAATATTAGACGACGTATTATTGGTTAAGTTTATCGCTCCAAATTCGTTTACAGGAGAAAATACTGTTGAGATATATTGTCATGGTTCTGAGTATATTCAATCACAGATTATTATAACACTCATTAATTATGGTGCTTCAGTTGCTAAACCAGGGGAGTTTAGTTTTCAGGCTTTTTTTAATAGTAGGATAGACTTATCGCAAACTGAAGCACTTGCAGATCTCATATCCAGTAGTTCAAGAGAGAGTCATCGTTTGGCTATTAATCAAATGAAAGGACATATTTCTAGCGAAATAGCTGAACTTAGAGAAAAAATGCTCGAACTTGTGGCGTTGATGGAACTCGAATTAGATTTTGGCGAAGAAGATGTAGAGTTTGCTGATAGAACAAAATTGAGTGAGATTACACTTGAGCTAATTGAACGCACTTCCCTGCTAATAAGTTCCTATAAATATGGAAACGCAATAAAGTCGGGAATTCCGGTTGCAATTGTTGGCGAACCCAATGTTGGAAAATCTACTTTGCTTAACGCATTGCTAAAAGACGAGCGTGCAATTGTTTCTCATATTCCTGGTACAACAAGAGATACAATCGAAGAAAATCTGATAATCGAAGGCTTAAAGTTCAGATTTATTGATACTGCCGGCATTAGAAATTCTGATGATTTAGTAGAAAAAATGGGAGTGAAGAGAACTTTTGAGAACATCGAAAAGTCTCAAGTTATACTTCTAACAATTGATGCTAATATTGTTGATAGTCAAACATTTGAGTTTATAAGTAGTATTAAAAGTAAAATTAATGATGATCAATATCTATTGATTTTGTTAAATAAATCTGACACTGTAAATAATCTGAACGATGAAGTGTTTACGAAACTCGCCGATACAATAAGTGTTTCTGCAAAAACCAGATTTAATCTCGACAAATTAGAACAGAAATTGATTAATTGGGTAAAATCATTAAAAACATCAGAATCTGATTTGATTATAACAAGTAGTCGTCAATTAGAATTGTTTCAGAATATTAATATTTCACTTGTTAGAGCAAAAGAAGGAATAGATAAAGGTTTAAGTGGCGATTTTGTATCGCAGGATTTACGCGAAGCTATGTATATGCTCGGTGAAATTACCGGGCATATTACGAATGATGATGTTCTTGGAGCTATCTTTTCTAAGTTTTGCATCGGAAAGTAACCATAAACTCATGAAAAAAGAAGAAAGAAAAAATAGGTTTATTGAAAAACTTGACAAATCGATGAATGCCACGAATGTTATTTCGGGAGTTCATAATTATTGTGACCGTTGGTGCGAAAGATGTAAGTTTATAAGGCGATGCAGAGTAGGATTGATAGAGTTGGAGAGGTCTGACAATTATGATGTTAACGGATCTGAGTTTTGGGAGGAGTTGTCAGCGATATTTGAGGCAACCTATGATATGGTTGTTAAGAAAGCCGAAGAAATGGGCATCGACTTATCAGATGCTCCGAATGTTGAATTTGAAAAGAGAGAGCCTTCCGAAATTGAAACCGAAGCAGAGGATTATGGAATCAGTGTTTATAATTGGATGAAAGAAAACTACGAAGGATTTCAAAATCTCGCATTGGAGTTTGCAGAGAAAGAGTTTGCAATACCCGATTTTAAGGAGGCAGTTGATGTGATTAATTGGTATGAACTGTTTATTCCGGTAAAAATAAGGCGTGCTGCTGATGGATTATTTAAAGATGATATTTTCGACGATGATTTGGAGTTTAAGAAAAACGATAGCGATGGTTCTGCAAAGATTGCAATTATTGCAATTAGCCGATCTATTGAAGCGTTTACTGTTCTTTATCACCAATTTCCAAAACATGAAGATGCAATCCTTGATTTTCTAAAACGACTTTCAATTATTAAACAAAAGATGCTTATAACTTTTCCGGATGCTATGAGTTTTAAAAGACCGGGGTTCGACGATTAATACTAGATGCTTTCTGCTAACTATATTTTCTAATTAAGTCTATAATTTCGGTGTCGCTATATGGCTTAGCAATAAAGTCGTTGCATCCTGCAAGTATCGCTTTTTCACGATCTTCGGCAAAGGCATAAGCAGTTTGGGCAATAATAATTACATCTTTGTCGGTTTCCCGAATCTGTTTTGTAACTTCATATCCGCATATCTCAGGCATTTGTATATCCATCAGGATAATGTCAGGTTTATATTTCCGATAAAGATCCAATGCTTCTTTTCCTGATACAGCTATTTTTATTTCTTTAACAAGATTATCAAGTATTAAATTGAGAAACATAATTGACTCTTCGTTATCTTCTGCAATAAGAACTTTTAATCCTGTTTTCTGGATGTCATTGTTATTTAACAATAATGAATCATCAATATCAGCATTTGTTTCAGATTTAATCAAAGGGATAGTAAAGTTAAAGTCAGAACCTTTGTCAATTGTACTATCAACCCAAATACTTCCATCCATCATTTCAACATAGGCTTTGGTAATTGAAAGCCCTAATCCGGCTCCCTGATAATCTTTGGAGTGCGACTCGCTACCTTGCCTAAACCTGTCGAATATAAACTCTTTTTGCTCAGGAGAAATGCCTTTGCCGGTATCGCTAACAAAAAATAGTAACTTTGCATTAGAAACCTTATAGCCAAAGTGAATATTTCCTAACGATGTAAATTTTACCGCATTTTTAATCAGATTAGTTAAAATGGCATATAACTTTTCTTTATCTGTTACAACAATTGAGTTAGTATTTTCGAGACCGCTTGAAAATGAAAATTTGATATTTTTGGCATCAGTTTCAGGTTTAAAAAAGGAAAAAAGATTCTCCATTAACTCATTGAGATTAACTTCATCGGAGTAAAGTGACATCTGCCCCGATTCAATTTTAGAGATATCAACAATGTCGTTAATAATATTTAGCATTCGAACACCACTTTTTTCGATTAGTTTAATATATTCTTTTTGCTTTTCGCCAGTTAAATTTGGCCTTTGTAATAATGAAGCAAAGCCTAAAATACCATTCATCGGAGTTCGTATTTCATGACTCATGTTTGATAAAAACGCTGACTTAAGCCTGTCGCTTTCCTCGGCTTTTTCTTTTGCTTTAATCAATTCTTCATTTGTTTTCCTTCTGTCTGTAACATCTCTGGTGACACCATGAATGCCAATAAGATTATTGTTATCGTCAAGATAAGGCGAAACAATAAGTTCTCCCCATTTAGTACTTCCATCTTTACAAATATACTCCATTTCGAGTACTTTTGTTTGATCATGATTTTCTTCTGGTTTTGATAAATATCGCTTAACTTCATTCTCTAAAATTCCTAATCCATATTGCGCACTTTCGGGAGTAAAACGTTCCAATATCTTTTGATTTAGATACTCTTCCTCTGTATATCCTGTAAATTGTTTAATTGAGGGTGAAACAAACAAACTATTTCCTTGCAAATCCATTAACCAAACAACATCGGTCATCTTGTTGGCAATACGCCGATACTTTATTTCATTATCTTTAATTTGATTTTGCTTATTAATTCTGTCGTCAATTTCAGACTTTAACATGCGATTCTTTGAGCGAATTCGCACCAAAAACAATAGTGTAACCAAAAACAGTATTACCAAAAATACTGATTTTGTTAGCTCAAGAAAAATATCTCTATTCCATGCTTTTGAATTAAAATCCATGCCTAAAGCAGCTACAGTTTTACCAGATTCATCCATAATCGGAACGTAAGCACTTATCCAATTCCCCCATCTGTCAGATGTTGAAGGTGAAACTAAAGAAATTGATTCATTGATCGCTTTCTTGCAATACTCATCAGCTTCAGTGTATATTTGTCCGGGGGGAGACCAATCAGAAGAGTTGTGAGGTTCGGCATCAACTAAAAAAATTATCTTATCTCCTTCAATGCTATAAATGTATATAAATCGGGCTTTTTGATTAACCGAAAGTGCTTGTTCTAGTAAACTTTTTAGCTTTTTATACTCCGGTTTTATAGTATCATTTATATCATAATCTAACTCATGTAATAAATCTTGTGGCAAAAGAGCTTCTATTGATTTGGCAATTACAAGTACCTCTTTCTGTCGTTTTTCCTGAATTCCATTCCATGTCTTAAATATGTAAAAAGCTCCACCAATAGTTATAATTACTAGTATTATAATCTCGGGCAGTAATTTAGTTTTCATGAAAAATCTCTTATCTAACTTTGCCATAGCCTTGTGGTTGATAATACAAAAATAGGAAATATTATTTATTAAATAGATTAAAAGAATAAAAAAGTTGTTCGCCATTACAAGCAATTCAATTCCTCTAGAATTGAAAATAAGCTTTATCTCATTGGCTTACTACTTATGCTTAGATTAAACTCATCTCTTGTCAATGTATTTTTTTTGCAAATACGAATAAAAAATGTATAAAACACTTGCAATTATATTTGAATATATTAATTTTGTTAGAATATGAATTATAATGACAATCAACAGTTAAAACTTGCTCAGGATTTTGTTCTGCACACTAATCGTAATGTTTTTTTAACAGGTAAAGCAGGAACCGGAAAGACAACCTTTTTACATAATTTGCGGATATCTACTCCAAAACGAATGGTTGTTGTTGCGCCAACAGGGGTTGCAGCAATTAATGCCGGAGGGGTTACTATTCACTCGTTTTTTCAGTTGCCATTTTCTCCATTTATTCCCGGTAGTGAATTATCAAAACAATCAAACGAAGAATCACAGAGATTTGTTCATAAGCTCAGTAAGAACAAAATAAAAATTATCAGAAGCTTAGATTTGCTGATTATTGACGAGATTAGCATGGTTCGCGCCGATTTGCTTGATGCAATTGACGATATGCTTCGTCGATACAGACGCACAGGGAAACCTTTTGGAGGAGTTCAACTTTTGATGATAGGCGATCTACATCAGTTAGCTCCAGTAATAAAAGAGGATGAATGGTCATTGATTCGCAGTTTTTACAAATCTTCATATTTTTTCGACAGCTTGGCTCTTCAAAAAACCGATTTTACAACTATTGAATTAAAGCATATATATCGTCAGGATGACCAGACATTTATTAATGTATTAGGCGAAATAAGAGATAACAAACTAAGCGAACAGTCTATCGAATTATTAAATTCCCGATTTATTCCCGACTTTGTACCCGAAAAAGAAGAAGGCTACATAACTTTAACAACTCATAATGCTCTAGCATCCAAAATCAACGAAGAGCGTATGGCTGCATTAAAATCAAAAGCAAGAACATTTTTTGCTGAAACTAAGGGCGACTTCCCGCCATATATGTATCCAACTGAAGAAAACCTGGTTTTAAAAGAAGGAGCACAAGTAATGTTTATTAAAAACGATTCTTCGTTTGATAAACTTTATTATAACGGGAAAATCGGAAAAATTACAAGTATCGAAAAAGATACCATTTTTGTTAGTTGCGAGGGTGATTATGAAGATATTCCTGTAAAACCCGATAAATGGGAAAATGTAAAATATAAATTTAATGAGAAAACTAAAGAAATAGAGGAGGAGGTAATTGGTTCTTTTGTGCAGTTTCCACTTAAGCTTGCATGGGCAATTACAGTTCATAAAAGTCAGGGGCTTACTTTTGAAAAAGCCGTTTTAGACGTTAACAGAGCATTTGCTTTTGGTCAGGTGTACGTTGCTCTCAGCCGCTGTAAAACTCTCGAGGGATTGGTATTGATTTCTAAAATTGCACCTCATACACTTAAAACCGACTCAACAATCAGAGAATTTGACACCACCTCTAGAGCTAATGAACCTGATGATATGGAGTTGTTAAAGTCAAAAGAATTGTATCAAAAACAGTTGATTCGCGAGCTTTTTGACTTTTCAGAAATAAAAAAACTGTTCTTTACTGTACGCAAAAAATATACAGCTAACAAATCGAGGTTTTTAAATGCCTTTGATCAAATGTTTATTGACATGAGTTCAAAAGCTGTCGGCGAAATTTTTGATATTAACGAAAAATTTGATAAGCAATTGCAAAAAATGTTGATTGCCGAGGGATTGCCCGTAGAAAACGAAGTTCTTATGGAAAGGATTCAGAAAGCATCGAAATACTATTTAGAAAAATTTGAAAACATTTTTGTTTCCGAATTCAAAAAAATATCATTTGATGCTGATAATAAGGACGTAAAAAAAGAAATGTCGGAAATTGTCGAAAAGTTTGAATTAGCAATTGTTTCAAAGTTAACCGGACTTAAGGTTGCATCGGCAAAATTCGACGCAACCGAATATGTGCGTGAAACAGCAAATTCAGAGGTCGATTTTAGACCAACGTTTAATAAAACTAAAAGCTTTGCTACTGACACAAGTGTAAAAAACATTAGTCTGTTTGCTGAGTTGAATTCCTGGCGAAAATCAGTTGCAAACGAGTCAGGAGTTCCGGTATATATGGTTTTACCTCAAAAATCGCTAAAAGAATTATCCGACAAAATGCCACAAAACATAAAACAGCTTGCAAAAATCAAGGGTTTCGGAAAAGTAAAATTAGAGCAATTTGGCGAAGAAATTCTCGAGATTATTGATGATTATTGCAAAGACAATAACATTGTACTTGATGAAACTGTTTTTGAAGAATTAAAACCCAAAAAGAAAATCAGAGAAGATACAAAAAAAATAAGTCTTGATTTGTTTTTGCAAGGTAAAGATATTGGACAGATTGCCAAAGACAGAGGTTTGGTTGAAACAACAATTTTTGGACATATTGCACACTTTGTGTCAATTGGTGAGTTGGATTATACTGTTTTAATTGCAGAAGAAAGATTTGAAGAAATAAAATCATTCTTGGAGAGTCAAGAATCAAGAATATTGAGTGAGTTGATTGAAACTTCTGAAAGAAAATATTCCTATAGTGAACTTCGTCTGGTTATATCTTGTCTTGATAATGCAACACGATAATACTATGTTAGTTTATGATGTTTTAGTACGAAAAGTATATATTTGCCAAAAATTTGTAAATGCGTAGTATATTATCCATATCCCGAAAGCTAATAATCACAACTGCAGATTGGTTTTATAAGCCATTTAGTCGTTTTATATCTTTAGTTACATTTCGATATGGATTTACAGGAGGGCTTAATACTACATTTGATATTTTCCTTTATTTTATTTTCTATAATTATATTTTTGATAAACAGATACTCAACCTAGGATTTTATGCTATAACCCCACACATCGCTGCATTTTTAGTGGTTTTCCCGATAACTTTCACAACAGGGTTTTTATTAGCCAAATATGTAACATTCACACAATCGGTTATTAGAGGTCGCAAACAACTGCTTAGATATGGCATTACCGTAGTAGGCTCTATATTTCTGAATTATATTTTGCTTAAATTCTTTGTCGAAATATGTGACTTTTGGGCAACATTCGCAAAAATTGTTACAACTCTGATTGTCGTTGTTTACAGCTATTTTATGCAACGATACTTTTCTTTTAATGTAAGAAAAGAAAAATCCGAATAAAATATTCCGGATTTTTATAAATCATACATCTTGGGCAACTATTTAGGTCTACTGCTGAAATAAAACTTTTGTCATGGTTTTAGCAAAAAAATGCAAAAACACATGCCAAAAGACTCTTACTATCATTCGTCACCCCCGACTTACAGTCGGGGTTACTAATATTTAAGCCCTCTCGGCTAAAATGATTCTATACACCTAAATAATTACCATTTTGGTTATCTATTTCCAACTAATTATATTTCCTGAACCAGGAATGTCGATGCTTATTTCTGGATTTCCCTTATATGTTACATTTCCACTTCCACTTATGAAAATTTCGAGATATTCTTCAACCCAAACAAATGTGTCTCCACTACCCGAAATGTCAATAAAAGTAGATTGAGTAAGCAGGTCAAAAGATTCAACATCTCCAGATCCTGAAATGCGAATAGTATGACCTGTAGCATTTCCTATGTAGTCGATGTTACCCGAACCACGAATTGTTGTTTCAAGTTCATTACAAATTAGATTTGCATTTAAATCTCCCGATCCATTAATCGTAGTTTCAATTTTTTCACAAATAACACTTTCGATTTCGATATCACCTGATCCGTTAATTTTAAATTGCATATCCGAATTTTGCTCAAACTCGTCGTGAATGTATATATCTCCGCTGCCATTTAGCTTAACCGAATATAGTTCAGGCATATACAATACAACTTTGGCAACATCGGTAGGAACAACGTTTATCCTTGGTCTATAGTCAATCTTGATTATATCGCCAATTGTTTCGATTACCATTAAATTTGCAATGTTTTCCTGAGCAACAATTACCACCATAAATGTATCAGAGGGAATTATCTCTAAATCCATCGAGCCATCAAGTTCAACACCTGTCGCATAGTTTATATCAACATCAAATTCCATACTGTTTCCATAACCTCTAACACTTCCATGTTCATAATAGCAGGATGAAAATCCATACATAACACATGTGAACAAACAAATCTTAATCATTAAGTTTTTCATATCTTTACTTTTTTAAATTATTAATTAGAATTTACCAAATTTGATTTTTATACCAGCATTTAACCCACGTAGAATTGACGGACTAGCAATCGGTGCTGCCGAGGAATTGGAGTAGATTAAGTAAATATCTGAAGTATATCTGTAACTAACACCCGCCGACAATCTAAAAAAACGAGTCATATTAAACTGAACATCTATTCCGGGCTCAAAAACAAAATATGCATAATGACTTTCAGGATAAAAATCGTCGTAATAATTAAAACTCCCCGTACGAATATATGATATTGCTCCACCACCAATTAGCACCGGAAATGATACGTTGATTGGTTTATTTCCAAAAACTGTTGCGGCAATATGCAAACCTCCATATCCGCCGGTGTACATATATTGTCTGTTCTCTAAAGCCATATCTGGAAGTGGGTTTGTTACAAATCCTTTAGTGCTGACACCTAATTCTATTGTGTGGTCAATTACCCAAGCCGTGTGAAACCCCGAAAGAAATGCGTTTCGACCTGCAACAGGAGTGTAGCCGAATTCAAACCCGATATAACCTCCATGAGTCATATTCTGATCTCTATTTATCAATGTTTGATAATTGTCCGAACTCTTGTCGGATCGTTGAGCAATTGAATTATTACTAATCATCAAGCAAATAATTAAAACTGCCATACTTACATTTAACTTAAATTTTGTTTTCATATCTTTTAAAATTTTATTGTTTTCGATGATATGACAACATAGTTTCAAAATACCCCTAGTGGAAAGTCCAAAATAGTTTTAAATACACAGTATTTCCAGATTAGCAGTTCAACCGTCAAGGTGACTGAGCGATGCACTGAGTTAAGCGAAGTGGAATCCGACGATAGGAGGACGTCTCAAAGTCATCGATCAACTGTCCCCCCTTATATCCTAAACCCAATTTTAATTTGAGGCCAGATGTATGCTCTATGATTTTGATAAGTCTTGTCGAACCAAAGATTTGATGGTGGAATAGTGCTCTCAAAAAATGTACCGTCCAAATTGTAGCTATCTGTAAACAAAAATTTAGTTTCCAGACCTGTAAAAATTGAAAATTTATGTCCAATATTAAAGTTTAACAACAAATCGACATTGCCCAAAAGATTAAGGTTGAGATTAAAAGCGTTGTTTTCAAAAACGTGCGAAACGGCAAGATCTGTTGAGATGCTAAAAAATCTCCAAATTCCAAAATCACGACCAAACCCATAGCCGATGCTCACATCGGTTTCTTTTTCAGGACGTATCCCAGCTTTAATGATATTGTAAAACTTAAATGTTCCTGTTTTAAACGATAAATTTACAAAACGGCTTGTGTTTAAGCTAAAGTCTAAATTTGTGTATCCATTTTTAACAAAGCTTAAAAACCCGATTGAAACTCCACTTACTGTATCTGCAAAATTTAATAATCCTATTTGGAGATTACTAACATTCCCCGAAACGTTTACCAGACCTATTTGTGATGCTTTGTTTTGCTTACTGATATTAAGGAATGTTGAGTATTGTAAAAAATCATTTTGTGGGGAATAGTTTAGTAGAATGCCTAGTTGAGCTCCTTTTGCAGTAGAAGCCGAAATATTCACAATTCCTGTCTGACAGCCTAAAAGGGTATCTAAAACAATATTTACAGGTGCTATTTGGTATCCTCTGAGTTTAGATTTGACGAGATTAGCTCCTCCTGAGATTTGCATTCCTTTAAAATGCCCCCATGTTGTATTGGCAGCTGCAGCTAACTGCACACCACGAACATTTCCGATACAAACATTTGCTCCTGTACTAAATTGTAATCCTGAAATTTCGCCTCCAACAATATTAGCAATTCCTGCAAATTGTATTCCGGTCATATCGTACCTTACAATATTAACACCCAGACCAATCTCATGACCATAAATCTCGCCGGTATAACCAGCCAAAATATTGTAAGATCGATGATAACGATACATGCCACTCTGCATATTGTACATCCCAACACTAGGGACAAGAGAAAACTGAAATTCTCTGTCGAGTAAAACTTTACGACCACGACTTAGCTCTGTTTGATTGGCAGAAAGGATTAAAGATGAAAACCAATAATTCTCAATTTTAGAGTTTTTATCTTTTATAGACGATGGCATATACGTATAATCAACCTCGTTTTTAAGCAATAATCGAATCTTAATGTTTTGGCTTTCAGCCACAATATTTGCTTTATAACCGATATAATTTTCTTTATTTATAAATAGTGTTAAACTGTCGTTTAAAATATTGATTTTAATACTAAAATATCCCGTTTCATTTGTGTAAAACTTATATCCCATAGTTTCAATAACAGCATTTTCTAAAGGCATTCCATTGGTTGCATTTTCGACAATTCCATTGATTCTTATTGTTTTATATATTGAAGATGTTTCGTAATTTACAATTTTGCTTGGCTTTATTATAATATAATCGTTTTTTAAAATTAATTCGACTGGTTTACCAAGGATTATTGACAGAATATCTTTAAGGTTTTTATTCTTTTTGCAAAGGTATATTTCGTTTCTAATATTAAATAAATTTGGATTATATGAAAACTTAATATCATATTTTTGTTCAATGATTTCTAGTGCTTTTTGAGGCTCTAGATAGCCTTCACAAATACTAATTTTTGTATTTTCTGAAATCTCTTGCGACATTGCAATTAGACCTAAAAGTGCAAAACAGACAGAGATTATAATCTTTTTACTTTGCATCTGAAATAAAAATTGTATTTTCCGATTGTTGTGCCGAAATATCAAGTGTTAGCTCAAGAATATTTAAAACATCCTGGATGTCTTGGTTTTCGAATTCAGTAGTTAAACGATAAACTTCAGGATTTGAAAGGTTTATAACAACTTCTACATCGTAAGCCTTCGATATTGTTGATGCAATTTGGTTAATATCAGAATTGTTAAAGACCAGAGTATTTGTTAACCAATAAATATCATTATCAACACCTAAAGTATCAATAACTATTTCTGAACTTGACAGATCAATTGTAAGGCTTTGACCACCAGTTATTTGTTTAACAGTTGAGTTGTCTGATAACTGAACTTCTACAATTCCTTCGGTTACACTTACTTCGATAAAATTGTTCTCTTTTTTCGCAGACACGTTAAACTTTGTTCCAATAACTATAATTTGAACAGTTTTTGCCTTTACAATAAAAGGAATATTTTTATCAAGATGCTCAATCTCAAAAAAAGCTTCACCTTCAAGCCAAACATTACGATTATTTAAAAAATCTTTTGGGTATTTTATCGAAGTGTTCTTATTTAATGTGATGTTAGACCCATCAGTAAGTTGTACTGTCTCGGTTGCAGTTTTTGTTGCTTTGGTAATATAATCTGTTTTAATTTTTTTAGTGTTGAGATTTAGTATCAATAAAGGAATAGCAATCAGAGTAATAATAGCAGCGGCAACAACTGTGTACAGTTTTAAACGCCTTGTTCTGGAATTTTGTATAATCCGATTATTAACTTTTAAAAGTGCCTTTTCTGTATCAAATTTTTGCTCCGATAAAGTAGCACCTGTCCAAATTTGCTTTATCTGATCAAATTCGGACTGATTTCCAGCATTTATCCAGCCGACAACGATGTTTTTCTCATTTTCATCAGCTTCTCCTGCAAGAAATTTTGCTATGAGATCGAAATTTGGTATGTTTTCTATATCTTGCATTTATCTTAATTGACAATTAAATTACTAAAAACCCCTATTGAAAAGAAATGCCAAGTTAAAACATCCATCATCATAAATAAAAGTATTAATTCGGTTTTATTTAAGTTCGCTCTCAGAAATTTAAGTGCTTCTCCCATGTGATTTTCTACCGTTTTAGTTGAAATATTCAGTTTTTCTGCAATCTCTTTGTATTTAAGTCCCTCTACTTTACTTAACCTGAATACTTCACGACGTTTTTCTGGCATTAGGTCAATAACAGAATCTATTCGTTTATAAATTTCTTCATTAGCATTAGATTCTTCAGGATCTACAATACTATTTTCCAATCTAGTTTCTTCGATATATTTCTTTTTAATTTTTTCGTGTTTATGAATATTGTAAACCGTGTTTCGAACTGCTGTAAACAAATAAGCTTTAGCCGATATTTTTATTTCAATACTTTGACGCTTAACCCAAAGTTTATAAAAAACATCCTGCACAATTTCTTCGGCATCTTCGGCTGAGCATGATAAAAAAACTGCAAAACGACAAAGGTCCTCATAGTAAAATCTGAAAAGGGTGTCGAATTCAGTTTTGCTACCGGCTTTAATTCTCTCGAATAAATATTTGTCGTTTGTAGTCAATAGTTTTTTTTTGCAAAGATATTATTTTCCAATGTTGAAGTGTTGATTAGGCTTAAAAGAATTGTTAAAAAAATCCGTAATTATTTAGTTCAAACCCGCATTATGCGTTAGGACACAACAGTAAACTCAGTGCATCTCTTCGTAATGAGACAGCAAATCCCACAGAAATTAAGTGTTTCATGAGATAAGAGTCCGCTGAATATCTGACGGTTGTTGAGGGAAACATAGTAATGTTGGTCGGGACAATCGATCCGAACGAAATTCTCTCAAAAACATGTATAAATGCCTTTTTTTTGTTAATTTTGTTTTTGCAACATTTTTATCAAACTTATGAGAGATATTTTACTTGATGCCGCAGAACTTATTAGCCAAAACAAACCTGCCGCTATGTGCACAGTTGTTGAGACAGCCGGCTCATCACCAAGAAAATCAGGTTCACGTATGTTAGTATTACCCGACCAAAGAATAATTGGAACAATTGGCGGTGGAGCGGTTGAACTAGAAACTATGAAAAAAGCCATGGAGGTTATGAAAACCGGAATTCCTATGCTATATACATACAATCTTAAAACTGATTTGCAAATGGCATGTGGAGGTGATATGAAAGTATATATTGAACCTTTGATTACCAAACCTAATCTTTATATATTTGGTGCAGGTCATATTGGTAAAGCACTCAGTTTTATGGCTGCGAATATAGGCTTTCAAATAACTATAATTGACGAAAGAATTGGAATTTTTGATGATTATAGTAAGCATCAGTTTACGCTTTGTAATGATAACTTTACTGATTTTATCAGTCGAGCTGATTTTACTTACGAAACATTTATAGTTATTATGACTCATGAACACCGATATGATTATGAGGTTTTATCAAAGGTATGCAAAAAGCCACATAAATATCTGGGTATGATTGGAAGTAAAACTAAAGTCAAAAAAGCAAAAGATGATTTAGTGGAAAGTAATATTTTAACAAATGACGAAATAGATAAAATTGATATGCCAATTGGTGTGCCTATAAACTGTGAAACTCCACAGGAAATTGCTGTAAGTATTTTGGCAAAACTAATTGATGTTAAAAACTCTAATTAATTGCGTATGAATAACAGAAACATTATAAAATTTGTGCTGGATGGTAATATTAAGGAGATAGATTTTAGCACTGCCCAATATACTCCAACTACAACATTATTACACTACTTGAGAACATTATCTAATCACAAAAGCGTTAAAGAGGGCTGTGGAGAAGGTGATTGTGGAGCGTGTACGGTGGTGATAGCTGAAATCGTTGAAGGCAAAATGCAATATCGTGCGTATGACTCGTGTTTGATTTTTCTGCCGTCGATTCATGGAAAGTATGTTATTACTTCCGAAAATCTCGGAACAGCTGATAATCTACATCTGGTTCAAAAAGCATTATATGAATTTGACGGTTCGCAATGTGGTTTTTGTACTCCGGGCTTTGTTATGTCTATTTATGCTTTGTATAAACAGGAATATACACCCGATAAAACTGAAATTACGGATGCTCTTGCCGGAAATCTTTGTCGTTGCACCGGTTATAGACCAATTATCGAAGCAGCTGAATATGCTTGTAAAAACAAAACAGATGATGAAATTGGAAAATCTGAAAGTAGGATAGCTGAACTTTTAAATTCAATAGATAGGACTGATACCATAATGATTGAAACTCCTGAGCAAAAGTATTACTTGCCATTTTCTAAATCAGAAGCACTTAAATTACGTGAAAAATTCTCGAATGCAGTTGTTGTAGCCGGTTCTACAGATGTGGCTCTTAGAGTAACGAAAAAAAATGAGCTTATCCCGCAAATATTAGATTTGTCTCAGGTAAAAGATTTGACATATTTAAAAGTTTCTGATGATGAATTGACTTTCGGTGCGAACTTTAGCCTTGAAGATATCCGATTAATGTGCAAAGAGCATTTACCTGCACTACATGAAATGCTTTGTTATTTCGGGTCTCGTCAAATTAGGAATCGTGCTTGTTTGGGTGGTAATCTTGGTTCAGCTTCTCCTATTGGTGATACAATACCTGTTTTAATGGCATATGACGCCGAAGTGGTATTGGAAAAAACTGGCTCATCAAGAAAACTAAAACTTCGAGACTTTATTACTGGTTATCGTCAAACTCAATGTGCTGATAATGAATTGATTACAGAGGTTTGTGTGCCAATTCCAGATAAAAATAGAAAAATCAAATCATATAAAAATAGCAAACGAAAAGATCTTGATATCTCAACCGTTAGTGCTTGTTTCTCATTAAAAATAGAAGACGGAATAGTTAAAGATATTGCTATTTTTTACGGTGGAATGGCGGCATACACCAAACGAGCTATTAATATAGAGAAAGCTCTATTGGGAAAAGTCTGGAGCAGAGAAAATGTGGAGTCGGCTATGATGGGAATTTCAAATGATTACCAACCAATTTCTGATGCCAGATCCGGCGAAAAAGCAAGAAACATTATGGCTGCAAATCTATTGTTAAAGTTTTGGAGTGAAACAAAACAATAATGATGTATGGAAATTCAAAATTCAAAAATCCAAACTTTAGTAACTCTAGCCATCCCGAGAAAATCCCGAACCTCAGGTTCGAGGATCCTCGGGATAACGGGACAGAAATTGCCATTGCAATATTCACAATTACAGTTTTCTCTTTTAGCCTCGTTAAATATTAAAATGCTACTAGCAATTTCATATTCTCGAGATCCTCGAACC
>JAFGVU010000061.1 GCA_016937855.1 Bacteroidales bacterium
GACATCAAATTACCTATAGAACCGGTTAAGAAACTGCCATTACCTGTGAGACTTGCTGTAGCACTCTCGGCTAATAAACGAAGCGGAAAAATCCACCATAATGATGCTAATGCAATTCGATCGAATTTACTGTGCTTTGTCGCCTTTTTCATTCCAAGAATACCTGAACGCAATCTTTTTGTTAAAGCCAAAGCCACACCACTAAGAACAATCAGTAACAAAAAGTCCATAATTGCAGGGAAGTATTGCGACATGAAAAATACGTGCTCTTCACGAACAAAATATCTGTAAAAAATACCCATCCATGGTTCTTCGAAGAATGTTCCCGCATGCAATGAGGCCTCAATTTTACCAAATACTATGAGCAGAAACCACCCAAAAGCCAAACTCATGTGCATATAGCCAAGAAGTGGATTTTTTTTGTAAATATTTCGGTGAATTAAGGCTTCGCGAAATACCTCCCCGATTGCAGAAATAGTTTTTACGCTAAACATATTTTTATTTACAAAATATCTTTGTTTTCGATCAAGATTACGCACCCATGCAACAAATTTATAAATCACATAAGCGAATAAAAATATTGCCCCAATTGCAAAAGGAAGTATAAAAAGATTAAAATTCATAATTCTATGCTTTTATAGTTCATATCGCTAAGAACAATTCTCATATTGTAAATTATAGCTCTTGTGTTTACGCCTCTTGGGCAAACTAATTTACATTTTCCACACAACATGCACTTATCAAGTTCATCAGCTAAACCATCAAACTGTCCGCGACGAAACATAAGATGTGTATTTCTAAAATTAAACTCTGTGTGTACATTTGCCGAGCAAGTTGCAGTGCATGCTCCACACATAAGACATCTGTGAGCAGATGGCACTTTCTCTACTAGTCTGCTGTAGGATTCTAAATCAGCTGTATCAAAATCCAAAATTCTTGGTTGCGATATTTTAAATCCCCAGTTTTTCATTAAATTGTTTTTAAGTATTTTACAATTTCAATAGCTGCCGATCTAGCATCTGCAAATGTTTCGGGCAATGTGAGCGGGCGTTTGCAAGTTCCGGCTAAAAACAATCCATGCTGATTAGTGAGGTTATCATTACCATAAAGTCCTTTACTTTTAGAAAACCCATAAAGACCTAAGACATCGTTTTGCCTGCTAAGTTCGGTTGTTGATGATGAAGATTCTATCCCTACCATTAAAACCAACAAATCTACAGTCATTTTCATAGGCAAAGCACTTAGTGTGTCTTCGGCTTTAATTTGAATTCGATTATCCATTGTTGCAGCAGCTTCGGAAATACGTCCTCTGATATATGTAACTCCGTACTTTTCTTGTGATTTACGATACAATTCTTCGTAAAACTGTCCGGCCATTCTCATATCCATATAAAAACAAAAAGCTTTTGCATTTGGCACAAGTTCTTTAAACTCTATTGCCTGTTTAACTGCATTTATGCAACAAACTCTGGAGCAATAGTGATTTCCTACTTTTTCGTCTCTACTTCCAACGCAATTTAAAAAAGCAATACGCTCCGGAACCTTACCTTCGGCAGTTGTAATCTTGCCCGATTTGTACATCTGTTCAAAATCCACCGAAGTTATAACATTATCATAAATTCCATAACCCAGCTCCTCTTTGCGTTTGGCATCAAACACTTCAAACCCTGTAGTAAGCAAGGCAGCGTCAGCTTTAAAAGTTTTGTCGGAACCATTTTTAGCAATCCAATGATTTCCATCGCGATAAAGACTGCTAATTTCTGTATTAGAGATAAACTCTATATTCTCGTTTTTAAGAATATTACGAAAATTAGCACGCACATCCTCTGCATTGCTAAAATCGGGGAATAATTTTACCCAATTACGAATATTTCCTCCTGCTTCATCTGATTTCTCGATTAAAGTAACCTTTAAACCTTGATTTGCAAGGCTATTTGCAGCTTCGATACCTGCGGGACCTCCGCCAATTATTACAACACTTTTATTTTCCATAATCAACAATAAGATTTTCGGGTTTTTCGGGTTCTCCCAAAAATTTACCTGATTTTCCAACAAACTTATCACTAGGATCGTATTCTATCCCAATTTTATCGAGCAAAGGCTCTACTTGCACCTGATGCACCTGGAAGCCCAAATCCCAAGGATTATACCCCAAAAGTAATCCTGCAAGCTCTTCGTAAGTTAAAACCGGAATTCCCATTCCATTTTCATCATAAGTTTTTCCTTCCATTTCGGCAATGGTATATTGCCATCTATCCATAAACATTGTGCATCCGGGACAATTTGTAAGAACAAAATCGGGCTTATATGGAGACATCGACTCGAATTTCTTTTGTGTATTTGCAACCGAATAGCCTCTGTTTGCCATTACAAGATATTGCCTAAAACCAAATCCACAACAATGACGACGTTCAGGATAATCTATAACTTCTCCGCCCCACTCTTCAATCATTCCGGCCAAAACCTGAGGAAACTCTGCTCCGCCAACAGCATGTTTCGAGAAAATCTTACCATAATGACAACCTATATGCTCAACTACTCTCAAAGGTTTTCCGGTATGACGATTTACAAGTTGATATTTCATCTTCGCCTTAAGTTCCTTGCGGTTTTTGTAGATTATGTCGGATGGATGAGCAATGTTTTCGGGAACTTTAAATTCACGACCTGTTGCTTTACGCAAATAATTGCGTGTTTTTTCTAACTCTTCGGGGAAATGATTCCAAGTCTCGAACACCTCTGCAAATACTCCAAAAGATGTAACGCAAGATGGAACAAAATTCTTTAATCCTTTATCAGACATCAAAGAAAACAATCTTGCACAAACAGTCATTGTTGTATCAAACTGAACTACGTCGGAGTGATATCCGATACCCGTACAAGTGTGTTGGTTTTGATCATCAATAATAGTTTTTCCCAACTCATCGCGCAGGATACGCAGAAATGTAGTTTCAGAACCCGGAAAAAACGATTGTCTGATACAACTCCGCTCGTAGTAATAATTATCGTCTGCTATATCTTTTTGGTATTCGTTCCAAAAATGCTTTTTATTGGTCATTTTATTCCTATTTATGATGATTGTTGGAATTCTCTATGTAAGTATGAAAGAAATACTCATTATTTGTTCCCGATTTATCGAAACTAAGTTTCAATTGACCGGCTTTGCTTTTGCTAAACTCTTCGATATGATCATAAAAATC
>JAFGVU010000062.1 GCA_016937855.1 Bacteroidales bacterium
GCCAAACACATTATCCGAAAATAAAAAAAAATCAGCTTGTAGCAAAAATTTTGGGAATTACAAAACTGCAAAAACAGTGACAAAAAACCATCCGATTTTTACTAATTATAAACTAAAGCACTAAACTTACTTTACAAAATAAAAAAGCATATCGTTTATAAGTGTGCCGCACAAACCAAAAACTAATTAGTCTTTTTTTCCAATACAATAAAAGTTTCCATCCCTTGATGCAACATACAAGCGTTTATTGTGTATAATTGGCGTTGCTTCGCCTCTAATCTTGGAATTTTTTTCTAGTAATTTAAAATTGCATCTCTCATCATATTCAAACATATACAAACCATTATAAGTTAACACGATAAGTCTGTTTTCGGTAAAAATTGGAGTTGAAATTGATATCCCTGTATTATACTTAAATATTAGTTGAGGTTTACGATGCTTTTGCAATTTATTTGGACACCAAACCGAGTCATCCGGATTTGTAAATTCATTATCGACGACATAAATATTACCGTCAATACCTACAAAAGCTGCAAGGGAATTTTGATTTTTTGAAATATACATATCATTTGTTGCACAGGAGCCAATTACTCCTCCCCTCCAATCGGTAAAAACGCTATCACCTGTAGGATAAAACCACACTACACATGAATCCTGATGTTTTTTTGGGTCAATCAACATCGCTCCTCCTTTGCCGGAAATGTATTGTTTTTCTATAGAAATAAGAATACAACTATCGCGTGTAATAATTGGCGATCCATCCATATCGGAGCCGGTATAAAAAGAAAAATCTATTTCGCCTTTTTTTCGGTTAAATCCATACAAATAACCAGCACCTGAAGTGATATAAATATGGTCTCCCAATAATGCAGGAGCGCTCTCATTAACCACATTATTATTGTGTGCTCTCACATCGGTATCGGTATATAGTTTATGATTAAAAAACTCAATAGGCTGCTTTATTCCATCTTTAACACGAGCAGAATCGGGGTTTGGATTAAGTGAAACAAAAAATCCATTTTCCAAACCAATAAAAAGAGTGTCATCAATAATTAGAGCTGTTCCGTCCACATCACGACTAAACGAACCACCTTTTATTGAATTATATCGCCACAGCTCTTTACCGGTATAATAAGAAATTGCTCTATAGCTCGGAATAATTTTATCCCATACTTCTTTCCCAAATCCACGTCTGCTTCCCTGAAAGATCACATATTTATCAGGATCGTTTTTGTCTTTTAACGGGTTTTCCCAAATTGTTCCCGAACTTTTAATAACGTCATCATACTTATATTTCCAAACAACTTCGCCGGTTTTAGCATTTATCTTTCTTAAATTATAATCGTATGCGCCCTGTAAAATAAATAGATTATCTCCTTCCTGAACGAGCATTGGTTGACCTGTCCATCCGGCACCATACATTATTACGGTATCTCTAGCAGCATTTGGCATTACAGTTGGACCACCACCAAGTTTTGTTTTCCAGATAACATCAAGTTTCTCGGGAGCTTCATTACCGTAATAGTTACGTGTTTCATTGCCTAAAAATGTAGGAATAATTAGTTTTACACTATCTTGTGCTAAACAGTTTAAACACAAAATAAAGAATAAATAGAATATATTAATCGAACGTAACACCGGGATACTCTGCAAGCTTTAGTATTTGTTCATATTCATCAGGAGTTGGAGCGAGCATATATCGCAAAGGATTGACAGCAGCCCCATTTATTAAAATTTCGTAATGCAAGTGAGGTGCAGTAGAAAGTCCAGTACTACCAACTGTTCCTATTTGCTCACCTCGTTTTACTTTTTGGCCTTTTTTCACATTAATTGTGTATAAATGTGCGTAACGCGAAGACAATCCATTAACGCCATGATCGACGATTATTGAATTTCCATATCCGCTACCGGTATTGTTTCGCTCAATATCTACAATAAGTCCATCACCCGAAGCATAAACAGGTGTTCCTTGTGGAGCAACTAAATCAAGTCCTTTGTGCATATGAACCACACCTAAAATCGGATGCGGTCTGTATCCAAAAAACGAGCCTATTCTTGCCAATTCATTTACATGAATAGGTTGTAAAATTGGCAAAGCCTTATACAGTTCTTTTCTTTCCTTTATCTCATTAATAAGATCATTGTATGATAAAGATTGTATATTTAACTTGTTTTCAACTTTATCAAGTTTCTTAGCAACATCCTTAACGATCTCTGTGCTTTCGAATCCTTCCAGATGCTTATATCTGTTTGTTCCTCCAACACCTGAATTTCTTATTGTAAATGGAATACTGTCTTGCTGAAATGTTGTACGATAAATGTAATTATCTCTCTCTGCAATGTCCTCAAGAAGCACATCAGCTTCAGTAAGACGTTGATTCATCTTTTCAAAGTTCTCTTTAAGGTATTTATTCTCGTTTCTCAAAACCTTTTCTTCGGGAGATTCAAATACAACGATATAAAGAAACATAATCAGTGCTCCAAAAATTACAGATGAAATCGTATAAGGTATAAGTTTTATTAAAGATCTTTTAAGACTAAACTTAATCTTCTCATACTGAAGCGTTTCGGGATTATATTTGTACTTTGGTTTTAAAAACTTCATTTATTTTCTTTCTTTTATCCGAATAACGATAAAATTTTATGCAAATTTAAGAAAATCCTCTAAATTTGCAAATTCTAAAAAAGGAAAATATACGTAAGTCTATAAAAATACATAAAATGATGAATTCTAAGCAGATACGGAACAGTTTTAAGGAATATTTTGAGAGTAAAGGACATAAAATCGTACCCAGCGACTCGATGATACTAAAAGGAGACCCTACATTGATGTTTACTAATGCAGGCATGAACCAGTTTAAAGATATATTTTTAGATATCCGAAAACCAAATTCGTTGCGAGTTGCTAATTCCCAAAAGTGCTTGAGAGTTTCCGGCAAGCATAACGATTTAGAGGATGTTGGACGTGACACTTACCATCACACAATGTTCGAGATGCTTGGCAATTGGTCGTTTGGTGATTATTTTAAAGCAGAAGCTATTGCCTTTGCATGGGATTACCTAACCAATGTTCTCAAAATATCAAAAGAAAATCTTTATGTTACAGTTTTTGGTGGAGCAAGCGAAGACAATATGCCAATCGACACAGAAGCAGAAGAAATTTGGCTAAAATATGTCGAGAAAGACAAAATTATCTATGGATCTAAAAAGGACAATTTTTGGGAAATGGGCGACACCGGACCATGTGGACCTTGTTCCGAGATACATATAGACTTACGTGATGAAAGCGAAAAATCAAAAATCCCGGGAAGAGAGTTGGTAAATATGGATCATCACGAGGTCATAGAAATCTGGAACCTTGTGTTTATCCAATTTAATCGAAAATCAGACGGAAGTTTAGAGTCTTTACCTGCAAAACATGTTGATACAGGAATGGGTTTTGAGCGATTATGTGCAGTTCTACAAGGGAAAAAATCAAATTACGACACAGATCTTTTTCAGGTATTAATTGGTGAGATCACTAAAATATCAGGAAAACAATATGGGCTAGACGCTAAAACCGATATCGCCTTAAGAGTGGTTTCCGACCACCTTAGAGCTGTTTCTTTTGCTATTGCTGATGGACAATTACCCTCTAATAATAAAGCCGGTTATGTAATCCGCAGAATATTGCGTCGAGCAGTTAGATATGCATACTCCTTCCTCGATATTAAAGAGCCATTTATGTTTACTATGGTAGATATTTTGGCTGATTTAATGGGTGAGTCTTTTCCTGAGATTGTATCTCAAAAGGAACTTGTATCAAATGTTATTAAAGAAGAGGAGACGGTTTTTTTAAGAACCTTGGAAAAAGGGATAAAACTTTTGGATACCGAAATGCAAAAGCTAAAAAATCAAGGTAAAACAGAAATTGGCGGCAAAGAAGCATTTATTTTATACGACACTTTTGGATTTCCACTTGATCTAACCGAGTTAATCTCTCGAGAAAATGGTTTTACAATAAATATCGAAGAGTTTAACTCAGAAATGAAGCAACAAAAAGACCGAGCCCGAAACGCTGCCGATGTAGATACCGGAGATTGGGTAGTCGTAGATGCAAATGCTGATGACTGCGAATTTGTGGGATATGATCAACTTGAGGCAAATATCAAAATCACAAAGTACAGAAAAATTGAACAAAAAAAATCTATTCAATATCAGCTTGTGTTTAACAAGACGCCTTTTTATTCTGAATCGGGCGGACAAGTTGGTGATGTCGGATATATTGAAAGTGGCGATAAAAAATACTCAATTGTAAATACAATTAAGGAACACAATCAGATAATTCATATTTTAAAACAACTACCCGAAAACACAAATGCTAAGTTTAAAGCTGTTGTTAGTGAACAAAAAAGAACAGCAACCGCATCAAATCATACCGCTACGCACTTATTGCATCATGCATTGCGCAAAGTTTTAGGAACACATGTTGAACAAAAAGGCTCACTTGTTGACAGCGAAAGACTACGATTCGATTTCTCTCATTTTAATAAAATGACAGACGAAGAAATACGAAAAGTTGAAATTATGGTCAATAAAATGATACGTGAAGATATTTCCAGAAGCGAAAAACGGGAAATGACCATGGACGATGCAAAATCAATGGGAGCCATTTCGCTTTTCGGCGAAAAATATGGCGATAAAGTTCGCGTAATCAAGTTTGGCGATTCCATTGAACTCTGTGGTGGAACTCACTCCGAAAGCACCGGACGTATAGGGTTTTTTAAGATAGTATCAGAAGGTGGAATAGCAGCAGGAATAAGACGTATCGAAGCTATTACCGGCGAAGCTGCCGAAAACTTGATTCTTAGCAAACTTGATGAGCTAAACAATATTGCCGAACTATTCAATAACTCAAAGGATCTTCGTTCAGCTGTAGAAAATATGCTTGAAGAAAACTCCAAACTTAAAAAGCAAATAGAACAGTTTAGACTCGCTGAAATAAAAATATTGAAAAAAGAATTGATTGGTAAGTCCGAAATTATTAATGGGATAAATCTTATTGCTCAAAAAGTTGAAGTTGAAACAAGTAACGATTTAAAAGAAATTTGTGCACAACTTCGAGGTGAGCTATCTTCTTTTGCATGTGTTTTAGGTGCTGTTATTGACCATAAACCAGCCTTGGCAATTGCCTTTTCGGAAGATTTAACAAAAGAAAAAGGAATGCATGCAGGTAATTTAATTCGTGAAACTGCTAAACTAGTACAAGGTGGTGGCGGCGGACAAGCATTTATTGCTACTGCAGGTGGTAATAATCCCGATGGAGTCCCTGATGCAATTGAGTTTGCTAAGAAGGAGATATTGGGTAAGATATAGTGTGTAAATGGTATTAGCCACGGATTTTATGCCACGAACACATGGACAAAAAAGGATAGCCACGGATGGTTCTACAAGCTCACCAGAACTGCACGGATGAAAGGAATTTATGTAGCACGAATGAAAAGTTATTAGTGCATTAGTGGCGAAAAAAAGGATGCCACGGATACACGAATAAAAAGGATAGCCACGGATAAATGGGTTGTAGAATCGCCAAAGATTAACACAGATTATAAAAGGTGGCTGAGGGTTTTGTTGTTTATATGAAACGACAAAATGTCTCGAAGCCACCTTTTACCAAGAGTTCCCCTTTCGGATAATTCTTTCGCCGTATTTTTTTCGGATATTATCTAGGCTCATATAAAGTTTAATCATTTCAGGAGTATCCTCGAACAGGTTTAGTTGTGGCGTTCCTCGAATTAGTTTTGTAAATCTTATGCCCACGAGACGTATTAAAACTCTGCGACTGTATAATTTTGCAAAAAGCTCTTTAACAGTAGGAATAAGAACATGGTCGAAGGCTGTATATGGGATTGATTTTTGCAAAGTATGTGTATCAAAATCGGAATAACGGATTTTTACTACAACGCAAGATGTTAGCCATTGTTCTTTGCGGAGCTTATAAGCAAGTTTTACAGCCATTCCGGAAATCAGGTCGTTGATATGATTGACATCAATAGTATCGTGTTCAAAAGTTGTTTCGCTACCTATTGACTTACGCTCGGAGTAGGTAAAAACAGGAGTATTATCAATGCCGTTGGCTTTTTCCCAAAGTGACTTTCCATTTTTTCCAAGTAGATTTTCGATCATTGTGGGAGGAATCTGCCTTATAGTTTTGATATCGGCAATACCCATTCCGCGCAATATGCTATATGTTTTTTTGCCAAGCATCGGAATTTTTTTGATAGAAAGCGGATCGAGAAATTGATTTACTATGGGCATATCGACACACATTTCGCCAAAAGGTTTTGCCTCGCCTGTTGCGATCTTTGCAACAGTTTTATTTACCGACAATCCAAACGATATTGGCAAACCAGTATTTTTTACAATTTTATCCTTAAGCTCTTTTGTCCATTTGTAACTTCCATAAAATCTATCCATTCCTGTAATATCGAGATAGTGTTCATCTATGCTTGCTTTTTCGTAAACCGGAGCATCTTCGGCAATAATGTCTGTTACAGTTTTTGAGTACTTGGAATACATTTCCATATCGCCCCGAATAAATATTGCATCAGGACATAAATATCTTGCCATTTTTGAAGGCATTCCTGATCTCACGCCAAAATATCTGGCTTCGTAGCTACATGCGGAAACCACACCACGATCCGAGCCACCTCCTACAACAATTGGCAAACCGCTCAAACGACTATTCTTGAGTCTCTCGACAGAGACAAAAAAACTATCCAAATCCATGTGAACAATATTACGCGAGCTCATAATGATTATTTTTTAATCTTTTTTATGAGTACAATATAAACATTTTTTTGATTGTGTGACGAAAAACACAATGTTTTTACAAAAGAAAGTAGAATTATAATTTTAATACAAGTTTACTCTTTTATGAATAGAAATTAAATGTAACACGATTCGTCTAAGTGCATAAATTAAGTAAAATATATGCAGCATAGTGCATATTTTTAATAAAATATATGCAGAAAAGTGCATAATTTTGATGAAATACTTGCATTTACGTTTGTTTTTGCTTATCTTTGTAAAAATTAAATTATGTATAACAGGAAAATAGAAGATAGGATTAGAGCAGCATTTGACTTGAATAAAGTAGTTGTTTTGCTTGGAGCCAGAAGAGTTGGAAAAACTACTCTGGTAAAAAAAATAATTAATGATTCTCCTAATTCAAGATATATAAATTGCGAATTGCTTGAAAATAGCGAATTATTACAAACAACTAGTTCCGAGAAGCTTTTTTCGTTTATCGGTTCCTACAAGTATGTGGTTTTTGATGAAGCTCAAAGTATTCCTAATATTGGAAACGTATTGAAGATTATTCATGATACTTTTCCTGACATAAAAATTATTGCAACCGGCTCATCGGAACTAAGTTTAAAGCAAGAGTCGGGTGAGCCTCTTACAGGAAGGTCACGTTTTTTTACTATGACACCGTTTTCGTTTAGTGAGCTTGTTGAAAATGAAGATTTGCTTTTTGCAAGTTCAAAACTTGATAATATCCTGAGGTTTGGAACATACCCAGATGTATATAATAAGCATGAAGAATATGCTATTGAGGAGTTAGATAATATTGCATCGAATTATCTGTACAAAGATGTGCTTCAATTCGAAAGATTGAAGAAACCTGAAATCTTGTATAATCTCCTTAAGCTGCTTGCATTTCAGATAGGAAGTGAAGTGTCATTAAATGAGCTATCAAATAAGCTTAATGTGCATGTTAATACTGTAAAAAGATATATCGAATTGCTCGAAAGTAGTTTCGTAATTTTTGGACTGTCTGCCTTAAGCAATAATCCAAAAAATGAAATTGGGAAAAACAAAAAGTATTATTTCTACGATTGTGGCATCAGGAACTCAATTATCCGCAACTTTAATCCTCTTACTTTTAGAAATGATATCGGACATCTTTGGGAGAACTACTTTATATCGGAAATGCATAAAAAAAACTATAATTCCGGGAAACTTGTAAATTCATATTTCTGGCGAAACTACCAAAAGAAAGAAATTGATTATATCGAGGAATATGGAGGAGAGCTAAAGCTCTTTGAATGTAAATATAGTCCAAGTAGAAAAGTTAAGATCCCTACAGATTTTAAAAACAACTATACAGACTATGAGTTTAATGTTGTAAGTACAGACAATTATTGGAAATTTTTGGAGTAGAAAGTTAAACAGTTTAACCGTTTACCCCTTCCCTAATCCACAAAGCACGAAACCAGCTCATCTATTTTAATAAGATAGAGCATTTCTTCTGCTTTTACATTTTGGAGAGCTGTTTTAATTTCTGAGTTATCATATTTGCATCCAACAACAGCATCTTGTATTACAGAAATATCGCCATTGCAAAAGAAATCGCCAAAAATTGAACAAGTTTGAATAATTCCATTTTTAACATCAAGCTGAACTTCAACTTTCCCGCCATCAAAACGATTTGATTTAGTAATATTGAACTCAGGAGAGTTTCCATAGTTCCATTCCCAGGTAAGGAATTTTTCTTTTTCGATCTTTTCAATTTCAGCTAAGTCAGAATCAGTTAAAACGATTTGTTCCATATCTCCTTTAAGAATCTCTATCATTTTATTTCTGAATGCAAGAGAATCCATATCGTTAGTAAGGTGAGGCCTGATATTAGTTACGCGCTCACGAACAGACTGAATTCCTTTAGAAATAATCTTTTCGTCAGTAACATTTAATGAACGTACTAAATTCTCCAGATTTGTGTCAAACAGGATAGTTCCGTGGTGCAAAAACCTACTTTTCATACCGAACTGAGCATTACCTGAGAATTTTTTACCTGCGCAATGCAAGTCATTTCTTCCATGAAATTCAGCAGGCACACCAAGACTCCTTAGCGCTTCTATTACTGGCTTTGTGAAATCTCTAAAGTCTTTGACCTGTCCGGCATTTTTCCATGTTATAAAGCTAAACTGCCAACAGTCAGGATCTGTGTAAACAGTTCCGCCACCGCTATTTCGTCTAATAACATCAATATCGTTATCTTTTGCAAATTGTGAGTTAATTTCCTGAATGGTATTTTGAAAACGGCCAATCATCAAAGTTGGTTTTGTTCTCCAGAACATAAAATACTCATCCTCAAATTTAGGATTTTTCATAATGTACTCTTCAACAGCGAAAGCGTGTGAAGATCTCATTTGGTTGTCAAATTCTATGTATTTCATATCGGTTTAGCGGTGTCTTCGAGACAATTTCGATGGAAAATCGAAATCCCTCAGCCACCTTAATTTGGTTAACGGTTAAACTGTATCTTGATTCTTGTTATTTGTATTTTTGTAATTCATTTATTCCCTCAAGTGCATTGTATGACGAGCGCACATAAGGTCCTGATGCTACATATTTAAATCCTTTTTCGAGACCTTTTTGTTTGTATTCCTCAAAAATTTTTGGTTCAACATATTCTCTTAAACTTGCATGATCATGAGAAGGTGGCAAATATTGCCCAATAGTTAGCATGTCGCAATTATGGTTAATTAAATCATCAAATAGTTGCATTACCTCATTTTCCTTTTCACCCAAACCTAACATAATCCCGGATTTTGTATAAATTTCCGGATCTTTTGATTTTACATAACTCAATACTTCCAATGACTGTTGATAATTTGCCATTGGTCTTGCTATTTTGTAAAGAGATGGAACAGTTTCAACATTATGGTTTATTATTTCTGGTTTTGCAGCAATTACAATATCCAATGCTTTTTTGTTTCCTTGAAAATCTGGAATAAGAACCTCAATGCTTGATTTTGGCAATACCTTACGAACTTCTGCAATACACTTTGCAAACTGCTCTGCCCCACCATCATCTAAATCATCACGAGTAACAGATGTAATAACGACATGATTCAGTTTTAATTTTAAAGCTGCTTGAGCAACATGTTTTGGTTCTTCACAATCAACAGTAGATGGTTTACCCTTAGGAATTGCGCAAAATTTACAATTTCTGGTGCAAACATCGCCTAAAATCAAAAAAGTAGCAGTTCTATTACGAAAGCATTCACCCATATTTGGACATTTTGCCCCTTCGCAAACTGTATGAAGATTTAAACTTCGTAGCATCTCTCCCATTTCCTTCATGCTGGCGTAATCAAGACGTTTGTTTAGCCATGCAGGCTTTCTTAAAGTTTCCATTTTTATTTTTTTGCAAAGATAAGTAAACTATATTTATTTGAAATGTGTTTTTTGTAAAGTGTGCAGTTTAGATTAAGTTTTTACAATTCCTTGTACGACTTATTATAAATATCGGGCATTTTTGACATTGAGTTGAGGTTATGCATAAGTTTTTCTCGATCAAGACCATCTATAAAGAGTTCTTTAATTGGTTCTACCCCTTTCTCTTCAAGAAATTTCGCAAGATTCCCGAAGTATATTTGTTGCTGAAATCCCGACAACCCTGATTCTACCTTATTTATAATCTTTAACAATTCCTTTTTATCGGATTCAAAGATAATGTTTTGTTTCAGTGCCGAATTTAATGTGTCGCTTAGAATTTTCCGACATTCGTCCTCTGTTCTTAGGTTTTGAAAATATTCGTCTTCACGTTTTTTATTGTTCTCGTAGTAAACGTTAATTTGTTTTACAAATTGATTAAAGGCTTTAATATTATAATCAGAATTTACCCCGTGATAATCACTAAATCTGTATTCTTTATAAAACAACTCTATTTCTTTAAGTTCTTTTGAGCATAAAGTCCATAAAGCCATATCGGCAGGATTCTCGACAAACGACATATTTACAGTTGCATTCAAGGAATTACAATAATCTATAATTTTTGGAACTTCTCTGCAATTTGATTTCATAGGAGTAACACTTAAGGACAATCCTTTGCCACCAAGCAATACATTATATTCTTCGATATGAGATTTTACTTTATCAAAATCGGCTCCAATTCGAATTGACTCAAACAATTCTTTATTCATTGCGTCAAACGAAACTGTAATTGTAAACTTTAGGTTTTTCAGATAGTGACGCACCTTTTCATTTAACACAGTACCATTTGTAACAACATGCAATTTTGCCTTTGACCTGCTATTAACTAGTTCGTCCCATATCTTATAATATGTATCAATCAAGAATGGCTCTCCTCCATAAAACTTTATTTCCTTAGCATAGGGCAAAAATTCTTTCAATTGCCAAACGAAATTCTCGTCATAGTGATTTTCGAGTGGAGGTAGATTTTCGCGACATTTACGGATACTTGATGATACAATACCTGAACACATTACGCATTGCAAGTTACAGGTATTTGACAATTCAAGCTCAATAATTTTGGGGTATCCTTTTTTTGTAGTTGCATAATAATCGGCATGCATTGATGGCAATCCGTAAAAACGTGATGTCTCGAACTGATGCCGACAATATGAGCACCCCATTGAGAAGTCGTTATTTAACAAATGTTCTCTCAATTTGTCGGCAACCTCTCCAAACCAAATCTCACGAATACTATTTTCGGGATAGGTTCCTAAAACTGTATCTTGGTTACGACAACAGACAACAGCTTGTCCACGACTGTTAAAGTAAAGGTTTACAAACGGATTGTAGCAAGCAAGTTTTTTGGGTCCATGAAATCGCACCCTATTAAATTCTTTCATCTTTTCAGATGACACAGAAAATTTGCGACCATTACCTTTTGGATAAATTAGAAATGGGAGCTTGAGTCTTTGCCATTTTTGATAAAAATATTTTAACGAATCTCTAATCAAGGTATTGTTATTATAAAAAACAAATATAACCAGGATTTATTTAAATCAAAAATTGTTTTCAAAATATGATTATGAAAAAACTCAGAAAAAAACCTTTTGCTTTTATATCTGTTTATGTAAAAAAAGTACTATTATGTCGAAAAGTCTGTGTAAACATCCCGAAAAAAAGTATTTAAACAATTTGCCCGAAAACCCAAAATTTAAATGCACAAAGTGTGGACGAATTGCCAATAAAGACAAAAACATTTGTAAATCGGAAAAAATCAAGTCTTAGGTTCTAAATAGCTATCTAAATTTAAAAATCATTACACCATTAGCCTCAATTGAAAACTTTTGTTTTAGAGTAAATAAGTTTTTTTGATCCTGAGAACTAAAAATCAACGAACCAATTGAATCTATGAATAGATTTGTTAAGGAAAGTGCATCCTTTGGCACATCTATTAAAACCTGGTGTTCATTGCTATCAAAATTTACAACAAACAACAACACTTCTGTTTTTGAATATCGAAAAAACGAGTAAATAAACTGACTATTATAACTTCCATTATCACGATTAAACCATTGTAAATCGTAAAATGCACCATTTTGAACTGTATCATTATGCAATGCCAAATTCAAAATATTTTTATATGTTATTTGTAATTTTCTTTGATTTTCAGACAATAAACCACCATCAAAAGCACCATTATTCATCCATTTTTGATGTTCTTTTACTCCCCAATAATCAAAAATGCTTGTTCGTCCATCATGCCCGCTAAATCCTTCGGCATCGGGAGCATTTTCACCAACATCCTGACCAAAATAATGCATATACGAACTTTTCTCCAGACAACATGCAACAACTAGAGCAGGTATTGCCCTCCATGGATTAGATGCAAAGAACTGAGATGCAATACGCTGTTCATCATGATTTTCCAGAAAATTAAGCATATAATCTTTGATATCATTTACATTTTGCCAGCAGTTGGTGATATCATTTGCCCATTTGTGACCTTCGATAATTCCGCGTAATGTATCGTAAAGTCCAACTTTATCGTAAAGCAAGTCAAATCCTCCATCAAAAATATAGTTTCTATATTGCCGTGGGTCATAAACTTCGGCGATGAATAAAATATCAGGATACTTATTTTTTACTCTGCTAATTGCATAATTCCAAAATTCCACCGGAACCATCTCAGCCATATCGCAACGAAAACCATCCACCCCCTTTTCTGCCCAAAAAAGCAAAATATTTGTCATCTTAAGCCAAGTGTCAGGAACAGGATTAAAGTGTTTAGCTTTACCATTAATATAATCGACTCCATAATTTAACTTCACAGTTTCGTACCAATCATTATCTGATGGATTAGAATTAAAGCAATCGTTTCCTGTTACTTTTGCAGGCATTTCGTAATATGGGTTTTCGCTACCTATACTAGTAGGAAGTTGAAGTTTTTCTCCTGGCAAATAATAAAAATTGTTTTGAGGCAGAAACGAATAATTAGAATCATCATTTTCACCTAAATCATTCTCATTTTCGGGTTTTGATGATGATTTATAAGAACGTGCAACATGATTAGGGACAAAATCTATTATCACTTTTAAGCTTATTTGATGCGTTCGCTTGACTAAATTTTCAAACTCAGACATCCTATTGTTTACATTTACAGATAAATCGGGACAAACATCGTAATAATCGCGAACAGCATAAGGCGATCCTGCAATCCCTTTAACAAAATCAGCATGATCAGGCAAAATCTGTGAATGCGGATAAGACGTTAATGAGGCATGACTCAAAACACCTGTGTACCAAACATGAGTAAAACCAAGCAATTTTATCTCCTCGAGTGCTTTATTTGTAATATCATTAAATTTGCCGCAGCCATTTTCAGAGATACTTCCATTTGGTTTATTATTGCTGATTTTATTTCCGAAAAGACGCGGTAATAATTGATATATATGGATTTTCATATTAATACTTCTTTTTTGAAATCAATTTAAATACCATGACAACGAACCTCATTATGCCGACAAATATACTTAGTGTTTATCAAATTAAAAAACTCTTTCGCAAATCGTAATTCATTAACCAGTATAATTACTTCCCCGAGAATCTGGGCAGGCCGTTAGGGGTCAGAATCTTCCCATCTTCGACGAAGCTACAATATTTATTAGAGTAGAAGTCTGGCATTTCGTGTGGAAACATGAAAACAATACTTCGCCGTATATGTATTTCAGCCCTTCGCTACGTAAACAGCCTGTAGATTTAAGGAATTGCCACTAGAGAGATCCATTATTTACACAATTTATTGTTAATATAGAATTGTAAAATATCATAAAAACCTTAAGTATTTGGTTTATATTTGCATATCGACAAACAACATAAGACAGAAGCTATGGCAGAAAATTTAAAAAGAACTCCCCGAGCAAAAAAAACTGAAAAAACCAAAACCGGTCCAAAAACATTTATTTTAGACACAAATGTTTTACTTCACGATTTTAAATGCATATTCAAATTTCAGGAAAACAACATTGTACTTCCTATTGTTGTGCTAGAAGAATTGGATCAGTTTAAAAAAGGTAATGATTTGATAAATTTCCATGCCAGAGAGTTTACTCGTAATCTAGATAAACTTTCCGGTGATGATTTTTTTAAAAAAGGTGTTTGTTTGGGTGAAGGATTAGGTCGTCTTTTTATTGAAACCGGCAAACCCTTTTCAGAGAATCTAATGACTAATTTTCCTGAGAAGCGACCCGACCACATGATTTTGGCTATTGCCGAATACTATGTTAAAAATTTTGCCGACCGACATCCTGTTTTGGTTACCAAAGACATAAATCTCAGAGTAAAAGCAAAAGCTTTAGGAATAAATGCCGAAGATTATAAGCACGATCAGGTTGAAAATATTGATAAACTAAATCGAGAAGTACTTACAGTAAGTAGTTTAGAAAAAGACATTATCAACAAGCTTTATGAAAACAACGATGGTGTCTCAATAGAAGAATTACAGAACGATTTAGCCCCATTTCCACATCAATATTTTATTTTAAAAAATGGATCATCAAGTGCTCTGGCACATTACAATCCGAGTAGTAAAAACATTGAGCGTGTAATGAAAACTACGGTTTATGGTATAGAACCCCGCAATGCCGAACAAGCTTTTGCAATTGATGCACTACTGCGTCCCGATGTTTCGTTAGTTTCACTAACCGGCAAAGCCGGTACAGGCAAGACACTATTGGCATTAGCAGCAGCTTTACATCAAAAAAGAGATTTTCAGCAAATATTTCTTGCTCGTCCAATTGTAGCATTGTCAAATAAAGAATTAGGATTTTTACCGGGCGATGCTAAAGAAAAAATAAGGCCATATATGCAACCGCTTTTTGATAATTTATCGGTAATAAAACATCAATTTAAACCACAAAGTCCCGATTTTAACAAAATTGATGAGCTATTGCAGTCCGAAAAACTATTAATCGAACCTCTTGCATATATCAGAGGCAGAAGCCTATCAAAGGTATTCTTTATTATCGACGAAGCTCAAAACCTAACTCCACACGAGATTAAGACAATCATTACACGTGCAGGCGAAGGCACAAAAATAGTTTTTACAGGCGATATCGGACAAATTGATTCTCCTTATCTCGATGCGCGCTCAAATGGGTTAACTTATCTAACAACAAAAATGAAAGGACAGGATATTTTCGCCCATGTTAATCTTATCAAAGGAGAAAGAAGCTATCTTGCTGAATTAGCTAGCGACTTATTATAAAAAGCATGGACACAACCAAAACAGCAGTTGTCATATTAAACTGGAACGGCAAAACCTTTCTCGAAAAGTTTTTACCAACCTTGGTTAAAAATACACCATCCGAAGCAGAAATTTGGGTTATTGACAATAATTCGACGGATAACTCTTTAGACCTACTGAAGCAAAACTTTCAAACAGTAAAAACAATAAAACTGGATAAAAACTATGGATTTGCAGGTGGGTATAACAAAGGACTGGAACAAATAAATGCGAAATATTTTCTATTACTTAATTCTGATATTGAAGTTCCGGAAAATTGGCTAAATCCTTTAGTTGAGATGATGGATAACAATCCGAACATTGCAGTTTGTGGTCCAAAACTACTTAGTTATGAGCAAAAAAATCATTTCGAGTATGCAGGAGCTGCAGGTGGTTTTATCGACAGATTTGGATATCCATTTTGCAAAGGTAGAATTTTTGATACTTGCGAAGAAGACAAGGGGCAATACAATCAGGCTTCAGATTGTTTTTGGATAAGTGGTGCGGCTCTGATGATAAGATCTGAGATTTTTAACAAAGTTGGCGGATTTGACGATGACTTTTTTGCACATCAGGAGGAAATAGACCTTTGTTGGAGAATTCAAAATCTGGGTTACAGAGTTATTTGCGAACCGAAATCTTTTGTGTATCATGTCGGTGGTGGAACATTGCCAAAATCTAACCCATTTAAAACCTATCTTAACTTTAGGAACAACCTTTATTTGATACAAAAAAACATGCCGAAATATAAGAGGCACAGAGTTTTACTCTCCAGATTTGCTCTTGATCATATTGCAGCATGGAGAATGATTTTGCAAGGAAATTTTAAGGATTATTTTGCAGTAGTAAAAGCCTATCTTCATTTTTGCTTTAACATAAGAAAAATGGGCAAAAAAAGAAAGCTAATAAAACCAAAATCACCAAAATACCTAACTGGATATTATCCCAAAAGCATTGTAGTTGATTACTATTTAAGAGGGAAGAAAACGTGGGAACGGGTAAACGGTTGATCGGTTTAACGGTTGGCTGACGTGGTAAAAACGGATAAACTTATTTTTGAGTAGAGGGTGGTCTGGGAAAAGATTTAATACAATTTGCTTTCAGCGAGGGCTGCGCCGTTCTGGTGGTACCACACGATGAAATCGTGCGGTAACGTTATTAATAATGTAAAAGATTTGCTTAAGTTATTTAGTGGGTTGAAATCGTGCGACAGCGGGGCGCATGCTTGCTGTTTAGGTTAGTGGTCGGCAAACAATTTATAGCAATAACTCTTTTAATTCTCTCAGCACCATTGCGGTGGCTCCCCAAACAATTTGATTTCCGAATGCAAAAGATGGAGCAGGAATAATTATATTTCGAGCATTTACATCTCTTATTTGTTCCGATTCGAGTAAATCTAATAAATCGACTACAAAAACATTTTTTACTTCATCTTCGCAAATTGTCAAACTGCCAATTTCATTTGTAAAGCAAATCACAGGTAAAACATTATATCTGCTAATTGGAATTTGAACAGGGGTTAAATTTCCAATATGCTCCGATCTTGGCACAACAATTCCAACTTCCTCAGCTGCTTCGCGCAGAGCAGTATCAATAAGATCCTTATCGCTATCTTCTTTTCTCCCACCCGGAAAAGCAATTTGTCCCGAATGTGGCCCCGAATCAGGAACGCGCTCAATTAAAATTGTTTTAATTCTCTCCTTGTCCTCAAACAAACAAATTAAAACAGCAGCTTCGCGTAAAATTTGATTATAATTAAAATACTCAGGAGTATTATCAGGAAAAACGGGAATCATTTTTTCCTGAGCCATCATTCCGGGCAAATCATTTTTTAATCTTTTCTCTAAAAAGATTTTAAACGACTCTATTTTAACATCATTTGTGATCATATCAAAAAAAAAGGCAGAATAATCTGCCCTTTATAATTATTCATTAACTACTTTCTTACTTTCTTTATAAATTCTTCCACTTCGGGCACACCACCCTGATAAACAAGATACCCGTTATAAGGTTCACGCTCGGTAATTTCGTCATTAATGGGTGTTAGCATGAGTTTTTTAACTTCTTCGTGATCGTCGGTTTGTCCAAGTGCCCAGCTTAATTTAATATAACCTACTTCGGGCAACATATTTCCGGCCGGAATAATTCCCATAGCCATCATATCACGACCGGTATCATAAACATACATTTGCACATATCCCCAAATTGTTTGTAATGTCATATACATGTGTACTCCTGCAGCCTGAGCACGTTTTATTGCAGGATAAATTTCCTTATTAACGTGTCCTAAACCTGTACCAACGAAAACAATTCCTTTATAACCGGCATCAACCAGCGCGTCGATAACATCAGGTTTCATTCCTGTGTAATAATAAACCATTGTTACTTTATCGGAAAAGAAAGGTTTTATTACGACATTCTTATCGCTACGTCTCTTGTTATAATTCTTTTTTATAGGCGTAATTCCTTCTCTGGTAACCATAGCTAGAGGGGTATCTCCTATTGTACGAAATGTTGAACGATAAGATGAGTGCATTTTACGAACCCGTGTCCCTTTATGCAGCAAACCATATTCATCGGATGTTGGTCCAAACATACAAACCTGTACTTCTGCGATATCAGAATGTCCGGCAGTTTTCATAGCATGCATCAAATTTAGAGCAGCATCAGAGCTTGGGCGATCGGATGAGCGCTGCGACCCTACTAATACAACCGGGACAGGTAAATTTTGACACATAAACGTTAATACTGCTCCTGTATGATGCAATGTATCTGTTCCATGTCCTATTACTATTCCGTCTATTCCTTTTTCAATTTCACGACCGATTGCTTTTGCGAGTTCTATGTACTGAGCCGGTCCCATGTTTTCACTAAAAACAGCAAATATTTTTTCTGTGTCCAAATTACAAATATCTGCAAGCTCAGGAACAGCACCGTAAAGTTCACCGGGAGAAAACGCCGGAATAACTGCTCCGGTTCTATAATCCAAACGCGAAGCAATTGTACCACCTGTACCAAAAAGTTTAACATGAGGTAATCCTTTGGTATATGGGAATTGTTTCTCCGGAATAGCATAATTTGCTTTTTTGTAACCAACTTCCTTCATATCGATAATAGTATTGATATCAATACCGATATTATAACCGGTAATAACCTTCATTACTATGTGTTCATCATCGTCATTTGAAGATCTTGGCAAAATAGTTCCTTTAAATTCGCCTCTGGTAGTATTCATTTCAGCCTGTCCCCAAACGCGTACACTAAATTTCTTAAGTACTTCTAAAGAGCGGCCTTTATATCCTTGAAAAAAATCTGTATTATCCATCTATAATTGTATTTCTTTTACTTAAATTCGGTTATCAATCTCTGATTTCAACTCTGTTAAACAAATATTTCCTTCTGCCATAGGGCGAATATGTCCCATTATCCAATCAGCTTTATTCTTTTTGGTATTATTAATTGCCTCTTGATTAAATTTTTCGGCTAAAAAGTCGATCTGTGCAAAAAGCTCTTCTTTTGTGCGTTTCTTAAAATTGATAACTGTCAAAATCGAATTAAAATCCATGTGAGGATGTTGATACAATTCGGGCAACATTTTCTTACCTAGCGGACAATGCAAATCATTATCCTTTAAGAATTTAATTAACTCTAATATTTTATCATAAGTAAAACCATCACCGGCATCAAAATGTCCATCAACATATTTCAGATGCTGTCCAAAAAGTTTTCCGGCAGATTTTGGCTCAACCCCCAGCTCCTCAATTGCAAGTTTAACATAGGGATATAGATTTTTACTTAGCAAATAGTGATAAGTATCTTCTGGAATTCCAAGTTTAATAAATTCGGATAATCTATCTGCAACATCGGTTGGCAGATTTTTACCTAAGTTATCGATATGTTCTGGTGCAAGAGGAATTGGCATTGAGTCGGTATCGGGATACATTCTATCTGCTCCTGGTAAAACTCTCTCGAACATTGTTGTTCCGTCTTCGAAAGACTTGCGCGTTTCGTTAGGAATTCCATCAAATGCCATTTTGCATCTTTCTTCGATAGTTTCAAGTGCCGTTTTTACATCCTCTTCAGGTGCCCAGAAAACAATAACAGAGTCCTTTTCCTCATCGGAATCAAGAATCATTTTAATGATTTCCATATCTACCGGAGTAATTATTTGCTGAGGCATTTCGGTGTGCACCATATTTGGTTTTTCGATACATGCAATAACTTTAAGTCTGTCCGCAATTTCTTCGGCAAACATAATTCCGGGCTGATCGAACCACGATAAAATGCCTTTAAAGTTTGGTAAGTTTACTGCTACAAGTTTTTGACCGGAATCACGAGCATCTTTAATTGCAGGATGAGTGATTTTAAAAGCGTCAAAATCGAGAAAAGCATAATCAATTTTCCATTTTTCAGGACTTTTAACTCTTGACAAAAGTTCGTCGCGCATTAATAAAAGTGACCATTGTCTAAAACACTCATTATGCGTAAGTTCGGGTATCCATTTAGTATGAGCGACACCTTTTATCTCGACTCTTGTTCCGCCTTTACAACTAACATTAACATCTTGTCGTCCGGCTCCCATTCCTGTTCTAACTTTACCTGTAGATCTATTTAAGAATCTGATATAATCGCAAGCCTCTTTTACCTCATCGGGATTAACCATATCGGGATAAGTAACAGTTTCGATTAGTGGCATTCCAAGACGGTCGGTTTTATAAACTCTACGGTGACCGATATCGCTAATCTCACGGCAAGAATCTTCTTCGATACTTAATTGAATGAGCCTAACTTTTTTATTTTTGAGTTGAATTTCGCCTTCCACACCAAGAATTGCAGTACGTTGAAACCCCGTAGGGATACTACCATCAAGGTATTGTTTACGTGTGATATGTACTTCGCCAACAACATTAAATTTACTTAGGATAGTTATTTCGAGAGCTCTATCCAAAGCTTGACGATTAATCAAAAATGGAGGAGTATCATCGACCTCGTATGTGCAAGCATTTTCGTTATTTATACGATAAACGATTTCTTTTTTGGTTTTAAACTCCATTAAAGCAGTGCCATCATATTCCCCTAATTCACTTAAAGTTGGGCGCATGTGACGAATTACTTCTGCATCATATTCTTCATCCTTATGGAATATCCCTGCCGGACAATGACAAAAAAGTTTTTTATCTGTAAGTAATTGTTGGTGTACTTCAAGACCCGACATAAATCCAATTCGGTCATAATCTTTCTGCGAAGCTTCTTTTCTTGGAACATAACCGGCCTTTTTCATAGTAGCAAGATAGTTGCTATAAGGCTCAAACTGATTTTTCTTCATTATAAAGTGATGTTAAGTTTTTTAAGGCCTCAAATTTATATTTTGTTTGGGAGAATTGCAAGAAATATTTTGGAAAGCTATTCTAACAATTAAACTAAAAGTGCTAACTCACTAGCTACAAGCATATTTGACATCACTACTGATTTTTTTATATTTTTTTTGTTTTTTTTTTTGCAGATTTAAAAACTATATCTATATTTGCACTCCCAAATTATGGGAAACGTTCTATAAAAGGGAGTTTAGCTCAGTTGGTTCAGAGCACCTGCCTTACAAGCAGGGGGTCAATGGTTCGAATCCATTAATTCCCACAACAATAGCAAGGGTTTCAAGACGATTAGTTTTGAAACCCTTTTTTATTTCACAAACAAAATCATAAACATTTTTAATAGCTGATTACTGAAAATAAACATTGTAGAATAACCGTTAAAAGCCGATAAGTGTCGTTACAAGCCGATAAGTGTCGATAAGTGTCGAAAACTTTTTTTTATAGGCATATTTAAAGAATAACTCTTTTCGGAGCAAAACCCCTCTGTTTTTGATAAAAAACTATCAAAAAAACTCAGTGCTAAAATAAGATCACCAGACCTATAATTTGTTTATGAACTAAAAAACTCCTCAAGTTCTTTTGCGACAAGACCAACTGAAGATAAAACATAAGAGCCGGATTCAAGTTTATTGTGGATTATACGATTAAACCAAACTGAATTATCAGAACAAATTGAAAACAGTAAATTCGACAAGTAATCCGTATCGGTAAAATACTCATAGTCATCTGCACCATCAGAACCAAGAGCAGTCATTTCCCCAAGGTATGTGTAATACTCCCACCTAACTTCCGGAAAGTCTGCTAATATTTCTTTTAGTGAATCATCGTTTGTGATTTGCAGATATAACTCATCTAAATCGCTTATTTGTATAAACTGATTAATATTATCAAGCAAATATGACTCATGAACTTTTGCAAAACGCATTTTTTCTGCAACAGGAAGAGCATTGAACTTTAAAATTGTATCCATATCCATTAATTTTTAATCCAACAAAAAAGCGTGGACGAAACTACATTTGCAGAGAGGTGCTGGTACACCCGGAACAAAATATAGTAAGCCCACGCCATGACGTGAAGCCTAACTACCTACCTTGTTCCTTCTAAAGTTACCAGCTTTCTCTACAAGTGTTTAGTCGTGCTTGTTATTTTTATTTTCTTTTGTGTCAAGTTTTACAAATATAGTTAAAGTTTGATAACCACAAATTTCAATTCATGTGCATATTATTTCATAAACTTTCTAAATGCCGACACTATCTGAAAAATAAAGAATGCTAAAACAATTTTAGATAAGTAATCGAAAAGACTTACTACAAAACTTAATTTTGTGTTTTCGGGTAAAGTATCAGCTAAATTGCTCGTTGGATTGAACATTTTTGGGAGTATGTATGAATGACTAATCATTTCATTCAGAGTTGTTTCAATGCTATCCTCGGTGAAATTTGGACAAAATGATAGTTGCTCAGAAATACCTATCACAATAAAAATATAGAAGACTATTATTATTGGAATAGTTATTAGCACTGGTTTGAGCCAAGATTGTCCAAAATTGTTTGATTGTCCCGCAAAAAGTATAAATCTATCGTTACTAAAGATCTTCCTGCAACCTGCAACTTTATTAAAAGATTGGTCTTTAAAAGCTTTCATCTCCAGTGCTTTAAATTTAAGTGCAGTAATTCTATCCCCTTGATTTTCAAGTGCAGTTTTTATTTGCCTAAATACTTCTCTTTTTTGTTCAATCGATGACAGTTTAGTATCTGTTCCTGATTTAAGTTTATCAGGATTAAACCAAACTACATTTGCAATGCTAACTTCGATTAGCACGCTACTGATTATAATAATTTTTTCAAAAGAATTTAAATCAGTATTAAAAATTTGAAGTTTACCTAAGTTTGAATCTAAAATTTCCAGTTGAGAGTTATTCCCGAATGTTTTTATAGTGGTTAATGATATATTGGCATAATTGGTTAAAGAGTCAAATAATAATTTATTAAAATCACAATTCTTGAAAACAATGCTTGAATTATAATTTTCCCCTTTAAGAATAGCATCCTGAATATTGCATGATTTAAAATGTAGTGCACCGACCATTTTTTTTGAGGATTCAATAGTTAATTGATTTATCAGGCTCTTCCCTCCATCTAAAATAAAATGCTCTCCAAAGTTATTCGCCTTTATGAATATTTCGTTTATAAATCCTACAGGCTTTGGCTCTTTTATCTGAATAAATATTGACTTGCTAAATATGTTATCAATTAGTGTCAGGTCAGAGTTAATTTTGTTTCTTTCAAGGTATAGGTCATCAGTAAAATTGGAATTATTGATATTAAACATTGGAATCTCAGACGAAGACACATGGACATCTTTACTAAAATCTGAATTTGAAAACGCAATCGCACCTGCATTTAGATTGTCAACTCTAAACTTGCAATTAATCTTACTATTATTCTGTATCCTCAAGTCATCTTTTAGATTCACATTGAAGAAATCAAAATGCTCGTTAATAATAGATTCTGATATTGAAAAGCCCCCAAAAACTGAATTTAAATCTTTAATAAATATTTTATTAATCTCAGATTTTTTGTCAATATTAACTCCTCTTTTAATTTTGTTATCCCCATTAAAGTGCAACAGGTTAATTGTCGTTTCACTAAATCTCAAATGAGAATTATTAGCGTTAAATGTATTGTCATAGTTTTCTGCCTTACAACTATTAAAAGTCAAACTTTCTTTAAATGTGCAATGTTCGAAAACAATTCCACAATTAATATCCATATTATTAAAAGTGACAACACCTTCGAAGGTACAATCTTTTATGATTACACCTCTTGCTTGGATATTGGTGCTAAGATGAACCCTTTCAGAAATAGTTTTGCCCTCAATTAAAAGTTCGCTTCCTGGTTTTATAATCTCGCTTACAAATTCATTTGCCGTCATAAATACAATTGTTAAAATTTGATTGTTAAAATTACTTAAAGACTTCATCAATCCTCCATAGTAACTCTAATGCTTGTGGCCAGCCGACTTCCACATAGATATTTAATATGGAAATAAGTTCCTCAAGATTATCTGAATCCATTAATAAATCTTTATGGTCAGCAAATAAAGCTTCAGTTATTTTAATGATTTCCTTTATAGATGAGTCATCTACTAGATACCCAGAATTTTTCGACAATTTTGAAATTTCATAGGTCATTTTTAAAATAAATTCTGCTTCTGAAGGTTTAAACCTAAATAAACCATTGAAAATCTCTAATAAGTAATCCGCCGTTGATGCAAGCAGATTACCTTCACCTATTTTGGGAGATGCATTTATGATTTCTTCAACAATAGGTTTTATATTAAGATAAAATTGAATTTTGTTTTCATCAGTGACATTTGGTTGTGCGTACTTTTTGTTTCTACTCTGATAAATAAGTGTAAAATAAATCCTTTGAATAATATAATCAACAATTAAGAGATTATCTTTTTCAGGAGAATCATCTATTTGTATGACCTTCAAATCTACCCCTACAAGCTTTTCTAAAGTTCTCTTGTTAATATATTTGAGTAATTCAAACAAATTAGAATGTAATTTGTCATTTGAGGTATAATCATTACCATTCTTAGGGTCGATAAAATAAAATATTTTTGTGATGATTGCTTGTGAAGGCTCAATGTCACGACAAATATCATATAGTAACTCTTCTGACTTTTTAGCAATATTGTTATCGTGCAAATACAGCAATAAGTTTACATAAACTTCAAGGAATGAATCGCGTCTGGCAAAATCATTTACTCTCAAAGATGCTAAGTCTATTGCCTTAATAAGATTCTCTAAATCACCACGTACAATTTTATCAACATATATGTTTTTTAGGAGTGCCCCCAGATTAAAAGAATTTTGCTCATTTGTTAATCTTTCCATAACAATCTGCCAAAACTCAAAACGCTTATTGTCGTAGAATGTAAATAATTCTTTCAAAACATGAAAACGAACAATTGGATTTTCATCTGTGGACAGTTGAAGGATTTTGTTAAAAATCAATTCATCATGTTCAACTTGATAAAGAACTGAAATCACATTTGATGCTTCAATTCTCGGTGTAGGAGAAAATCCAGTATTGGCAGATAATTCTTTTGAATGCACATTGTCTAAATCCGATTGATAGTCAATACAATGCATGATAATCTTCTTTGCTAGATCAAATTCTTTGTCGTTTAAATTAGCTCTTTTCCACATTATAATAGAGTAAAACTTGCATATTTCACAAAGTAAAGGGTTTATAACTTTTTCATCAATTGATTTTTCTGCAATTGCAAATTCAAAGCTACTTACAGCTTGTTCTGCAAGATGCTCAAATTCACTGAAATTCGGCTTCTGATTAATCCATTTTTCATTAAAGTTTCTAAATAAATCCTTATAGGATATAAGTGATGCTACTTTTTCATCTTTAACATTTACACCTTCTAATTCTAACCAATTTGTTTCAGAAATTCCAGTACTGTAGGAATGATTGTTAAAAATCGGTTCATTTTTAACAATGTCATTTTCGCTTTTGATCTGTAATAACTTAGGATTAGTTAGTAAAGTTTCTGGGATGCAGTTGATAAGTTTGATTACTTGATATAAAGCAAAATCCTTTTCTGACATATCACTATTAGTATAAAATTCAACAATGTGATTTTCAATTTTATTCCTTTCTTGAATTGAATAATATGAAAATACATTCTTTAGTATTTGACCAACTTCATAAACTGTGTCACTATGGTACAAAAAAATCGAATTACTAATAATCTTATAGAAATATCCTTTAAAGAAAACCACATCTTCCAAGAAAAGTCTAAGCAATTTTTTCCAAGTATAAGCCACATAACAATTCTTCAAATAAATCGGAATTAGCTTATCTAATTGTGATTTTTTTTTCGTTTTTAATAAATCTCCAAGAAAACCAATAATCTTAGTTGTTAGCTCAATAGATCTGTTAGTCATAAGACTATCGTCCCAAATTGAAGACATGTCAGGCAAAAATTCGCAGTGCAATTCACCTATTTCTATTTTACTGACATTTAAATATACGGATTTCTGCCTTATTTTCTTTTTTAGAACATAATCTTTACAGATTTTTAACCCAATCTCAATTGCATCCTCGGGCGAAACTGAGAGAAAAATGTCAAAATATTCAAACAAATAATTGTGAATGAGGCTAAAATCCTGTTTTCTTGTGCTTGTGAACGGAAGCAAAACTCCCCCCCCTAAATAGGTTGTGTCATTACTTTCTTCTTCATAAGTAAACAAACTCTTGTAAATTTCGCATGTAAATTTCACATCGATTGCTCCATAGAATTCAAGATTTCTTGCCAGCTTTGCAAAATAGTTAATGTTAAAATTTTCTTCGTTGAGGAATTCCAGTATCTTTAAAAATATATTTTGTGATTCGACAACATTAGTCTCAAAAGTTTTTGCAATAAATGTAACCCCTAAATTACTTCCTAAATTATCGACAGCTTTGTTTACTATTCCATTTCTAATTCTATTTGCCATTATGAACTTCATAAAGTTTCTGGCAATTATTCCACAGTTAATTCGAGTTTCAGAGTAACTTGATATTGGACTATTTAAAACTAAGTTGAAAATAATTGCGAATTCGACTAAATAATCAATTTTGAGATTTTTTGACAATTCGAGCAGTAATAAAACATCTCTATTTGCCAGTTTTCTATTAGGCAAAAACCTTAATGACTGAAACAACTGTCTTAACATGTTGTTGTTATTGATTATCACACGAATATCATCAACATCCTCAAATTCACATGCAGCAACAGAAATTAATACAAGTCTTTTAAAAAGATCAATATGTGTTTGGTCATTTTGTAAGAAATAGTTAAAGCTCTTCCAGAATTCTGTTCTGTCATTATACCATAATCCAGTGTAGTGAAATATTAAACTCGGTCTTAAAAAAAATGCCCTCGTCTTATCTTCATTGAGAAATTTTAAAACTTTATCAGGCTTACCAGGTATTGATAGCCGTCCAATAAAATAGTCAAATAAGATGTTATGTGAAAAAGCTACATTGCGATTACAAAATCCAACTTCACTAATAATCCCATCACTTCTCAATTCTTCAAAAATGGCAGCATCTACAATAAATTCAGACTTTTCACAAGTAAGAGTCCTATTCTTTACTAATGAATCTGAAATTTTCTTGAGCATTGATTCTTTTAATAAGCCTCTTTCGGTAGTGGCAATCCTTATCTCATAAAGTTTATCAAGAATTTCACTTTCAGATTTGAACAATTTAATATTATCAATACTAAGACTTTTATTATTTAATAAAACAAGCTCTAATTGTCGCAAATAAAAAGGAATCTTTAAAATTGTTTTTAAATTCTCATTAGCATTTCGATAAACATCTCCAAGAGTTTGATTGTCAATAAATGCACTTTCTAATTCTTCTTCGTTCAAAGATTCAATCTCTAAAATCGGCACTTTATTCCCTAAATGCCCGCTTGAGACATTAAAAATATTATTTAGTAGAGGGGACTTTCTCGCATCATATTTTCTAACACTCACAAGTATATTCCAATTTTTTAAGCCATTTTTTGCTAAACTGATTTGTTTTAGGAACTGTTTTCTCGTATCGAAATCTCTTGTAGCATCAAAGGCATCAAAAATCAATACTGCTTTAAATGATTTATTTAAAATCTCAACTTTATTTAGAAATTCTAACCAATTCTCTTTACAACCAATACAAGAACTAATTGTTTCATCTGAACCATCAACCATTGTGTCAATACGGAACAAAACTATTGGAATATTTTGATCGATTAGCTTTTCAGCCATTTTTGCCAATGCAAAACTTTTACCTATACCAGGATCGCCAATTATTAAGCCTGAACTCTGCTGAGAGAAATCAACTAATTTGTCTATTAGAATATTACGATCTATTTTCATAATTCTTTAATTTCTTTAATTGTTTTTACAGTTCTTTGATTCAAAAGTGTTAAAATTTCATCATTATTTATCTCAGTATTAAATGATGTAACCGACTCTTTTTTTTCAATCTCAATTTGTTCAACTCCATTAACAGAATCGTGAGGTTTTGATATGCGGCACATTGGGGATAAACTTTCAAGAAATCTTTGAAGACCGCTAAAACTTTCATCATCTTGAAAAACAACAAGTTCAATTCCTTTTCTACTCCAGGCTTGCTTGTAATTGTAATACATTTCATTTGACCAACCTTTTATATCGTTTTGGCTAACTAAGGCAAAGTGAAAATCATCATAAATTGGAGCAAAATCGTTTTTAATTTCGTCTGTTATTTTATTTAAAAAAGGATCACGAAGGCCATATCCAATATAAACTATACGCTGTGTTGCACACAATAAATAATAAGTATTGTAATGTGTCGTTTTCTGTTTTGTCTTTTCTAAATCTATATATGCCTCAAACTGAGAGATACTCATTTTTCCATTAACTAACATTTCATATTCTTTTAAAATTCTAATTTCAACACCATTGTACATTTTTAAATAATCACTATAACAGAGCACTGAATTATTTGGACAATAATGTATTCCATGTAAATAAAGTATCTGACGATTATCACTATTAATTAGTGTTAACGATTTAATGAAATTGTGAATTTCTCGCTTGGTAATTTCTGAAACTACAGTTAATAAGGTTTTTCTTCCCTGATAATTAGTAAGTGCTGCAAAAATCACAGGGTCATAATTTGTTGTCACAAAACCTTTACACTTTAAATCAACAATAGTCCTGTGCAATTCTCCAAATTCTTCAGTTTTGTAATCAAAGATTTTTTGAAATTTATTAGCAAATGTCTCAGTATTTAACCTGTACTTTATCATTTCAGCAGCTAACAAAAACTGTTCATTGGTAATGCAGAAATTTATAAGATTTCTATCTTCTTCATTCTCAATAATATTGTTAAAATCTATCAAAAGTTCTTTCCAAGTTGGATATTTATGCAAGCAACTACTTCCTGAGCCAACAAAAATCAAAGCATAGCCTGTTTCCATCAATTGTTGGAATTTTTCTTTGCTTTCTTTATTCGATTCACTGTTTATTATGTCTAGTTCTGTATCCAATTTTCAAATTTAAATAAATAAATAAATTCGGCCTCAAACGCATAATATTTGAAATACGATACCCCATTTATCCCCCTTCCCTACATCTCCTTAATCACTCCCCTAAACAATTTCGCAAACTTTTCGAGGTATTCTTTATACCATGCAAATTGGTTTTGCCAATCGTTTCTCTGTGAAAAATCGCCTTTGGTTTTAAGAGTAGCGCATGCCATCTTTCGCCCTTTCATTCTGTCCCAGATAATTTTGTCTGAAATTTCGCGAATCGACCTCTCAAAAGCAAGCTCGTAGCATCTATCAAAGTTTTCTTTAGCATTGTCTCCTGTAAAATTCAACCAAACTGCAATTGTTTTTTCTTTTGAATTTAATTGAGCAGACAAATAAATATCTGATTTTCCAATTGCCATATTTGTCCAATTTTGTGGCAAGCCTTTGTTTGGTTTAACTAGACTATTGTGGTCTATCATGTATTCTCTTAGTGCATTCCAATATTCTTGTTGTAAAAGTTTTGTTTCGGTCAAACTACTGTTTTGAGTATTTGTTTTTACCATTTTTGACCAATCATTGGGCTTAGAAATCATTTTAAATAACGGTGCAGCATTCGAGTTGCCAATTCTATACAATTCGATTTCAATACCGAAAAAGTTGAACGTATCATCAGTAATTCTGTTTAGCCAATCTAGTGCTGCACGATGTTCCTCGGTAAAGCGCTGCGCAATCCAAACAATGCTAACTGCATCAAGTCCGGCAGCATACGTCAATAGCTGACCTAAATGTGTATGGTCTGTTTTTTCGAGCTGATTCTCAATTAACACAAAATGATTATTGGAGATATCCTTGCATAAAATATCTGCTCTAAAAGGGCCAACATTTTCCTCTTGTCCTAATACCTCCAGTTCAATGCCAATTATTTCACTTAAGGTCTTAATATTTTCTTCCTGAGCAAGCCACGGAGTAAAGTCCTTATCCTCTTTAGCCCAAAATTTTCTGAGTTCGATTTTCTCAAGTTTACCTAATTGCATCGGAAATATATATTTTGATGAAACAATAAATTAAATATCTCCAAATATAATAATTATCAGATATTTTCTACATTATGAACAAAAAATATTACTAAATATTTATTAACTTTGAATTGTATTTTTTTTTTCAAAGATTTCTAATAATTTTACAGAAAAAATAATTATCATCTATGCTTTATTGCCTCATATAAATGGCATATTGGGCGAGGAGGAAGTTGAGGTGGATGATGAGTAGAAAAAGCAAAAAATAATATATTTGTAAAGAAATGAATGAAAATCAATTACATATTTTATTAGAAGAATTAGTTGGCTTGCCAACCGAGACTGAATGGGTTGAGTTCAAGCTTGGAGCAGGAAGTATTACAAACGATCAAATTGGCGAATATATTTCTGCAATGAGTAATGGCGCAAGCATTAAGAATAAAGCGTTTGGCTATTTGATATGGGGTGTTGTTGATGCAAGTCTGGAAGTAAGAGGGACTAATTTTAGATTCACTAATGCCAAACAAGGTAGACAAGATTTAGAATTATGGTTACGAAATCTTATGCATCCAAAAATCAATTTTGAAATATTTGAGTTTGATTATCATGGCAAACACATTGTGTTATTAAAAATTCCAAGTGCTAAAGGAGAGCCAACACATTTTAAGAAAATTCCATACATCAGAATAGGCAGTAATAAGACCGACTTACGCAATTTTCCAGAATATGTCAGGATGATATATAACTCACATGATGATTGGAGTGCAAAAATAATTGATGGAGCGAGGATTGATGATTTGGACGCTGATGCAATTAAACTTGCAAGAGAAAAATTTAAAGAAACAAATTCAAACAAACCGTTCTACAACGAAATAGATGATTGGGACGATATTAAATTCTTAGATAAAGCAAAAATTACAATCAATGGTCAAATCACAAATACAGCAATAGTTTTGCTTGGTAAAGAAGAGTCTTTACATTATTTATTACCGGCAGTTGCCGAAATTACATGGAAACTTGATACCGAAGAAAAAGCATACGAACATTTTGGTACACCTTTACTTGTTAACACAACAAAAGTTCTCCAACAAATCAGAAATGTTAAATATAAATTTTTCCCTGATAATGAACTTTTAGCAACAACCGTAAATAAATATGACACACGTTCGGTTTTGGAAGCAATGCATAATTGTATAGCCCACCAAGATTACTCGCTTAATAAACGAATTATTGTAACCGAGAAAATAGACAAATTGATATTCTCCAATGCAGGTAGTTTTTACGAAGGTAATCCCGAAGATTATTCGCAAGGCGAAAAAACACCTGAGAGCTACCGAAACACTTGGCTAACTTATGCAATGGTAAATTTGGGAATGATTGATAAACTTGGTTACGGCATTCATAATATATATTTGTCTCAGAGAAACAGATTTTTTCCTTTACCGGATTATGTATTATCCGAAAAAGATAAGGTTATACTGCAAATTTATGGACATACTATTGATGAGAATTACTCAAAGCTATTAATTGAACGAAAAGATTTGCCATTAGACAGAGTTGTGCTTTTAGATAAAGTGCAAAAAAATATTGAAATTACTGAGAGTGCTGCAAAAATACTGAAAAACGAAAAGCTTATTGAAGGCAGAAAACCTAACTATTATATTGCAGCATCAATAGCGGAGGCAATTAATGACAAAGCAACATACATTAAGAATCGGGCTTTTGATGATGAATATTATAAAACAATGATAGTAGCTTTTTTAGATAAATTTAAAACAGGTACTCGTCAAGATTTTGAAGAATTAATTATTCCAAAACTATCTGATGTTTTATCCGGCAAACAGAAAAAAGATAAAGTGAAAAACATTCTACAATCTATGAAAAGAAATAATATAATTTGTCTAACAGGGCGGAAATGGATTAAAATTTAGACGTTTTTAATGTCTAAAAATAAATGATTTTGAGTTTTAAGATTTGTAAGTATCTAATTGTCAGCGAATTAAAAACGTCTAAGCATCTTGATTTTAATTTTGTTTTAGACGCATTTAGACGATTTTAGACGAAATACAATTAGATAGACTTTAGATAGGCCTTAGACAGAGATTTAGACAGAAAAATCGTAGAATGCTTGCAAATTCGAGGTTTTAGAAAAATTGATTAAGATAGACTTTAGACGAGCTTTAGACGTTTTAGACAGGTTTTAGACAAAATAAACAGTTAAGTTGATGGTTAGTTTTAGAAGAAAACATAATGAAAATACAGTTTTAAACTCTTATTACAAAAGGATTAAAAATGCTTAATAAAATAAAAAGTATAACCGAGATAAAACCTGAAGATTGCTATCAAACAAATGGCAGCCGACCGGTTAAAGTGCTTTGCAGCGATCTCAATTATTATATATGCAAGTATTTTGCAGGAGTGGGATTTGCAAGTTCTCTCTTTAATGAGTATTTAGCTGCCTCATTTCTGAAATTATGGAATTTGCAAGTCCCTGATTTTGCAATTGTCGAAATTGACAGTCAGCATATAGTACAAACAAGTTTGCCGAAGCAATATTTCAATAAGCCTTGTTTTGGCTCATTGTATCATGGCAATTATCCCGAAGTGGACAAATTCATGATAGACAATAAGTGTCTAAAAAAAGATAATAAAACAGCTCTATATAGCTTCTTGAAAATTGGCATATTTGACATTTGGATGTGCAATGAGGATAGAAATTTCAACAATTTTAACATGCTCTACAATCAAAAAGAGAATGTGTTTGTGCCTATCGATCACGTTTTTAGTTTTAATGGCAATAACCTAGATAGGGAGCATTATCCAATTAGCGATAATGAAAGTATTATTGATTCTCCTTTTTTATCTGGTTTTTTTTCGCGTAATTTGCAACAATTAAAACTAGATATACGTTTAGAGATATTGAATGACTTTAATTTTTGCGTAAAACTTTGTAATGAGCAACTTGAAAACATTATCAACTCCACACCTCTAGAGTGGAATCCTCAGCCTGAATATTTAAGACAAAGGCTTCAGTTTTTATTTTCCAAAGACTGGACAAAACAATGTGAAAATCAATTTAACAGAATATTCGTATTAAAGACCAAATAACAATTTATTATGAAAACATTTTATAGCATACTTTCGGCAGTTATAAATCCAATTTCTGGCGAAAAAATCTCAATCGGCTTATTACTTTCTAATGGTAATGAGAGCATATTTCGTTGTTCTGATAATCGTATGGCTATTGTATCAAAAATTTTAAACAGCGACTCAAGAACATTTATTAAAAATTATATTAAATCAATCGAGTCTGTAATCAAAAGAATTGATATTAACGATGATTCGTCTAATATTTTTTATAATGAGGGCAAGAATGTAATAGTTAATGAACCTTATATCGAATATCTTAGTAGATATAGTAAAAATGTGATAAGCTTTTCGAAGCCTACTTCGATTGATGTGGATGTTGTAGGTTCGGTTTATGACAGTTTATTTGCAAAATTTATTGCCGAAGAAATAGCCATAGAAAAGACAATAGAAAAAGTAATTATCTCAACGAAAAGAAATTTCTTTCCAAAAGCCGAGAAATACTTTTCTATCGAAAAAGAATTTGAGGCAAATAAACAAACAAAGCTTCTGCTTCCTTCGAAAATAGATTTATTCGGAAAAAACGGCGAAATTGTTATGGGTCAGTTTTTCGACCTCGAAAAATCTGCCAATAGTATTAAATCAGATTTCTTCGATTATAATCAAATTGCCAAAATACATAAACATAGTACTAAGTTCTTTGTCAGTTATGAGCCTGAAAAAGTTAATTTTCCTCAACAACACTATTTTTGGTCAGAAATAAGAAAACAGAAAGGATATACTTATGTTGATATTTCCGAAACTGATTCCATTATAGAGTTTGCAAATAAGAACAATGTGATACCTGTATAGGCGATAAACCGTATCACTTAAATATTAGGTGGGTTTAGAAAAAAATCGCCTACATTTCTTACAAAAAACCTTATTCGAACTATTGTTGTATTTAAATTTTGTTTAAATTTACGACTTTATAATACATTTTTATGCAAACGAAACTTTTCGCAGCATTATTTCTATTGGCAATATGCTTATCATCAGTTGCCCAAATTGTTGCAGATACATTCAACATTCCCAACTATCCTATTCCTGAAATTTATTTTACAGACGAAGCTCCTGAATTACCGGATAATGTTTGGAATCATAAGTTGGAGTATTTTCCAAACTCCCTATTCGATCAAATAGACATACCAAATTGTGGACAAGCATCAGGCATATATTATTGCATGACATATATGTTTAACAAAGCATATCAACGTTCTGCAGATTCTACAAACACCTTTGACCCAAACTTCACATTTAATTTCTTAAGTGGAGGAGATGGACACTTTGGAGTGAGTACTTTTGACGCATGGAATATAGTTAAAAGCCAAGGAAATCCAAGTTTAGATACTTATAATGCTCAAGAATTCCCAGGATATAATGCAGAAAATGATTTCAGAAAAACTCAGTGGATGAATAATTATGATAATTATCTTAAATCAATGTCAAATAAAATATCCGAATACTATAGTATAGATTTAAAAACAGAGGAAGACCTTTTACTCTTGAAGCACTTTCTTCACGATGGATTTAAACCCGCAGAAAATGGTAATATTGGAATTTTTTATTCTGACAATTCATTTTTTTATGGTGAAGACAATTATCATTTATACTGTGACACAGTACTTACTTCAACTCAATTATGCACAAAAGTTTACACAAGTTTTATTGATGGTGCTGAACATAGCATGACCGTTGTTGGATACACAAAAAATGAACAAATTGATTTTAATAATGACGGAATAATTTCAGACACAATCGATATTAACAATGATGGAATCATTGATCACCATGACAATGAATCATGTTTTTGGATAGTTGTTAATTCCGTAGGTTCAAATTGGTCAAGAGACATATTTCTACTCAAATATGATATGATTTGTAATGTCTGGAATTCACAGATTTTTTTTCCTATTCCAGAAATCAACTATGAACCTGATTTAACTTTTAAAATTAATTTAGAACACCCTAGTCGTAACTCGGTAAAGATCTCAGCAGGAGTTTCTTCTGATCCCAATGCAAGCTATCCAGAATATATTCTTGATTTTCCTATTTTTCATTTCCAAGGAGGCCACCAAGCACTATCAGGAGTTGACACTATTCCAAATCCTGAAAAATTAGAACTTGGAATTGACATTAGTGATATTAAAAAATTTGTAGTACACTCAGGAATCTGTAAAATCTTTCTAATAATAGATAACGCAGGTATAAATGACGGAAAATTATTAAATGCATCTATTATTAACTATTCAGATCAATGCCCTAAGGAAACCCAACTGATTGAACAAGAAATAGCCATACCAGCGTTAGATACAAAATTCTTTTCTACCAATTTAGAAATCAGCTCAGACTGGGACACAAATAATATATCTCTTTTAAATGAAGACAACTCTATAACCCTTTCATTGGCAAACAACCAACCAAATACAAAACTAAATCCTTCAGGTGGAACTGGCATATACACTTTTGAGATTTTTGACACATGTGAGTACAAATACGAATATGTGACTGATGAATATGAGTATAGACCTAGCTCAAATTTCACATCTGCTTATGAATCTATAATACATCTATCAAATCCAATTGCTTTTGCAGGCAAAGATTTTCATTCAATCTCAATACAGGGTAATGGTAGAATATATTTCGATATAGAAAAAGCTATTGCATCAGATTTATATCCATATCAATTATCCCCAACTAATTATTTCGAGGATTTACAGCTAGAATTTCGTGCTAATAACAACCGTAAGGAAATGCACTATATCTATTATGAAGAAAATGATGAATCAGTTAAAGTATGGTTAAAGCCAACTCTTATGACCATAGAGTTTTTCCATAAGGGTGAAATACATATTATTTATTCCAGTACATCTGTAACTACTAAATATACAGCTGGAATTATCTCAAATAGTAAAAAATATTTCTACAGGACACCTAATTCTGAGATAGATGCTGAATTAAATTCGGTTCATTTAATTCCACAACACACATCTAGATATTTTAGCATTTCCAATAATGGAGAAATAAGTTGTACACCAAATACTCCATTAGGAAATCATGACCTTATTGTAATAATAAAAGATTCAGAAGGCAAAAAGCTAATTAAAAACATTAGACTTACAGTAATTAACGAAAACATCATTGGCAATCTCTATCCTAACCCTACAAAAGACATTTTATATTGCGATATTTACAATCCAATACAGCAAAACACTAATGTTGAGATTTTTACAATTACCGGACAATGCATTTACAAAGAATCTACTTTACTCCCGTCAGGAATTACTGAACACAATATTAGCACATCGAAATTTGGCAATGGAGTTTATTTATTAAAAATTACCATGGGAGAAAAATCTCAAACGCAACGATTTGTTGTAATGCGATAATGCGGGTTTAATCAAACATCAGTTTTTCGATATGCTCACGATAGTCCTCAACTGCCATGTTGATAAGATGATGTGCTTCCTCTCTGCCATAAATATGTGAAATTTCGCATCGGCGACCCAATTCACCAGGCATCTCCTTGTATGTCAAAAAGTAGTGTTTTAATCTATTGACAACTGCTACCGGAATTTCGCTTATATCTTTGTAGTGAGAATACACTGCATCGTTTTTAAGAACTGCAATAATTTTATCATCAGCTTGATTACCGTCAACCATTTTAAAGCCGCCAATAGGAATAGCTCTAGCAAGAACATCTCCGTGAGCAACATCTTTTTCGGTCAACACACACACATCCAAAGGATCTCCATCGCCAATAATCTCGGGATTATTAAGAGAATTGGCACTTAACTCTCCTACTCTTTTTCCACAATATGTCTGAGGTATAAATCCGTAAAGAGCAGGCAAAATGCTTGAGAATTTTTGAGGTCGATCAATAGTGAGATACCCGGTAACTTTGTCAATTTCGTATTTTACTGTATCGGTTGGTACCATCTCGATGAAACATGTTAACTCTTCGGGAGCATTTTCTCCAATTTCGATACCATGCCAAGGATGTGATTTATGTCGTAAACCCAACAGCTTTCCAATAGGATCAATAGATATTTTTTTTGCCATTATTTTTTTTTGCAAAATAAGCTGTTTTTATCCGGAATACCAAAACAATTGATTTTATTGTCATATTAGAAAAATTCTTTGATTAAGCTTATTAATAATTCTTGACGCATCTTATGCTTTTAGCGTCAACTTTCATGTGTGGACCTCTCCATATTGCTGTTTGATCGTTATAAATAGCTCTAAACTGAGATTGCGAAGAATTTGACTGTGTTGCTGTCCAAAAGAAAGTATAAAGTCCAAGTCCAGAAAAGGTTCCTACATTATTACGACAACCTGCAGGTAAAGCTGTAAATCCTGATTCGTTTGTTGCACCTGTATTTGGACTCACCCAATGTTCTGTTCCTGCCTCTTTGAGTTTACCCCCGATATCACCGCGTAATTGAGCATCAAGATTTGCATCGGCAGCACTCATTCCCAGATAAATCTCAAGCTCCATCCACTCACTATCGCTTGGTAAATGCCACCCATCCGGGCAAACACCCTGCACACCACTGGGATTGGCAGAGCTGGATAATTCTCCATTCATAGCACCTGCCCAAGTATATAGTTTACCATAAACGACAGTGTTCTGAGGATCGCCCTCATAATCATAGATGATTGCTGCAGTTATTTCCGTTCCGTCGGCATAATGAGTTGTCCTAAGATTTTCTTTCATCCAACACTGATTTCCGATGACAATTGTTTGATAAATATTCCCATCAAAATCGTAAACAATTCCACAATCACAATCTTGTTCATAAAATGCAGCCTGAAAAGCAGGTAAAACAATCTGTCCGAACGACACCTGTACAATAAAAATCACTAATATTATCGCATAAGCCTTTTTCATAATTCTATTGCATATCTCCTGAAACAACATAAATATCGCCTCCTATATTAACTAAAGTTGCAATTGCATACTGCCCTGCTGTTCGGTCATAATTTTGCCGATTATGCATAGTTACTCCAGAGCCGGCGCTAAAAACTATTTGTCCTGCACCTTTTTGCACTATCAAACAGTTAAAACCATCGGAGAGTCCTGCAGGAATAATCAAACTAACATTAGATGAATTTTCGAGGTTAATTACTTTACCGTTATCTGCCTGACTAACTGTATATGTAGAGCTAGTACTATTAACAAGATTTGCATTAAAACCCGATATCTTCGCAGCACCATTTGCGCCCAAGTCTCCTGTCATTGTTCCTCCTGTTGTTTGCAGATAATTTTGTGTGGCGTGATTTCCCCACAAAAATGAATTATTCCAGTTTGTGATGTCAGTATTACTAATAGAATTTGCGTCGTGTGATGTTGACATTGCATCAGTTATCCCATATCCGGACAATGAATTTGGCTTATTGTTTAATGAATTCCATTCTCCATCAAAATCATCATTAACATTTTTATCCCAGTTTTCAAAAACTATTTCATCCCCTGATAAATTTACAGAGTCTGCAACATTTGCAAAAATCGCATAGGGAACATACATCAACTCGCTTGTCCCAATCTCAACATAATCGGCACCACCATTTGAATCAACATATATCCTTAAATAATATGGACCATTACTCCAGTCAATCAATGCAAACAATTCGGGATTTTGACTTCCTACATTGACATTAATCAAACCAAAGGAATTTGTACTGATGTTATACTCCTCGGAGTAATATTCAGTACCATCTATCAGTTGATCAAAAACACTAATCTTTAGCCCAATAAATTGTTCCACCAAGGGATTACCCTCGGCATCTCTCACAATTGACTGATACTTAAAGCCAAGCGAGGTTTGTGCAACTCCAATTGAAGCAAAAAAAAGCGCTACAACAACTGCAAATAAATGTTTCTTACCCATTGTGTTTTAGTTTTTTATGATTTTATAAATTTTATTTTTGCCTTCTTTCGAAATGATTAAATAATACATTGCATTTTTATACTCTGATAAATTTACAGTCATTATCTGCTCTCGAGAACTTTCATCCACAATTAGTTTACCAGAAGAATCATAAATTTGATATTGATAAAAAGAATTATCCCACTGTTTTAAATATACAGTATTTTTAACTGGGTTTGGATAAACTACAAAAGACAATTCACTATCATTGTTAACAAGGTTAATTAAAATTTCAGATTGTTGGAATCCATTTGTAAGAACATGCGATTCTCCGATATATGTTTCGGTTATAATTTCGCCTAAACTCCATGACACTTGTAGATTTCCATTTATATAGACATCTCCTGCAGCCCCTATCAACTCTTGAGCAGACAGACAATTTATACAACCCCAAACAGATAAAAACAAAACTAATACAGACTTCATACCTTGATAATTTGCTCTAAATATACAAAAAACAATATTTATGAGCAAATTTTTTTATCAACTAGCCAAAAGGTGTGAAGACTTTGAAAATAGGAAGTTTCTTATAACCTACTCAGCTATCCAACTAATAACATATTCCAGATCGCATAATCCAGGTTTTCCTATATGCCATTTCCCTTTAAGAAATTGTTCCTCGACTCCGAGCTTAAAATGAGCAAGCGCTATTCCCAGATCAACTTTTTGCAAATCGGTATTTTTAGTATTACCCACCATCTTATCCCTAAAAATATAGAAATGATACTTGTTGTCCTGCTTAATAACTCTCCAAGGTTGCTTATTAACAGCAGAAGGAGCTCGGCGTACCAATTCTAAAGCATTATGATACTTGTCTTCGGGGTTAAAACTTAAAGGATTTTCTAAATGATTCTCAAAAAAATGCATTTCGAACGGGTTGCGTTTACTACCATCCGTTAAAGTTAACCCAAGTCGCTCTCGTAAAGATTTTTTTTCGGCTTTATATCCAACAGGCGTAATGCAGGGTATCGTTTCCGAATCAGTTGTTTTTAATAAGATCTCATAATCTTTTCTTTTAAAAGTTCCACCAACCCAACATGTACCAAGTTCTAACCTTGTTAGCTCTATAATTATTCTTTCAAGAGAATAGCCATAATCAACTTCTGCGAATTCAAATTTTTCGACACATCCACCAATAAAATACCCGGCATTGCTTATAAAACCATACGTACCAAGTTTAACTTTTTGCTGTTGACGTGCTTCGGGCTTTTCAACCAAAATAAACCGCGGAGTGTTTCCAAACGGTCCTTTAGATGGATTTTCGAGCAAATTATTGATTTTATTTAACAATTTTGCATCTAAAACTTGTTTAGAATAATTTCTAATCGACCTGCGAACTCTTATTGCCTCTGCGTATGTTAACATAAAATTTTTACCCCTTTCTTTAGACTGCAAAAGTATTAAATCACATTATAATTTATTAATAATTTCAATCTAATTAGATGTACCCATGGTTGTTGCACACAAATCAACAGTTTACACACATAAAAACAAATTTTATTCACTTATTATGCTGATTTCTAAACAATTAAGATTTGTACTTCGGAATAAGCGCATCGTATAGAATTTCTATTGGATGCAATGCTTTTACTCCTGTTCCGTCCTCGATCTGACAACGACAACTCGTACCAACTGCACAAATAATTGTCTCAGCTTCTGCATTTCTTATGGCTGGAAACAAAACCATTTCACCAATTTTCATGGACAAATCGTAATGCTCCTTTTCGTAACCAAAAGATCCCGCCATACCACAGCAACCACTTGGAATTTCGTCAACAAAATAGTTTTTTGGCAGAGATAAAACCTTCTTTGTAAACTTGGTAGTGATTATTGACTTTTGCTGACAATGTCCATGAAATTTCACTTTTTTATTTTCTTGCGTGAATTTATCGCTGGAAATATTTCCCTTATCAATTTCAGCAGCTATAAACTCATCAAATAAAAATGTGTTTGATGCAAGCTTTTTAGCATTTTCAAGATTATGATTTTCTGCTAAATCGGGATACTCGTCTCTAAAGCTAAGTATTGCTGATGGTTCTATTCCTACCAATGGTGTTTCTTCAGAAATTTTATCTTTAAGCAATTCAATATTTTTATTTGCAATCCGTTTAGCTGTACGCAATAATCCTTTGCTTAACCAAGTTCTTCCACTTTCGTAAGTTTTGGGTATTTTAACTTCATAGCCCAAGTTTGTAAAAAACAAAATAGCTTTTAATCCAATATCACTTTCCAAATAATTTGTAAACTCATCATTAAACAGATAAATTGTTTTAATTGGATTTTTTGGCTTTAATACATTTTTATTATTCCTTAACATTTTTTGCAAACTCTTTTTGCTCATAGGAGGCAAACTTCTGTCTTGGTTGAAGGAAATAACTGATTTTACTATTGATGCCAAGAATTTGTTTTTAATAAAAATGTTAAAAAATGCCGGCATACTACCAAACAACTTGTGAAAACGCGGCAAATACCCCACAGCACGTGATCTAAGTGGAATATGATGGGCGTCGTAATAATGTTGAAGAAACTCCATCTTTAATTTAGCAACATCAACGCCCGACGGACATTCAGATTTGCATGCCTTGCACAAAAGACATAAATCCAAAACTTGATAAATTTCTTTTGAATCAAAAGGGTTTAGCTTATCGGAGTTTGAAATAACATCTCTCAGAATATTTGCTCTGGCTCTGGTAGAGTTTATCTCGTCTTTTGTAGCCTGAAAACTTGGACAAAGTGTTCCACCTATCACATGGGATTTTCGACAATCACCCGAGCCGTTACATTTTTCGGCAGTACGCAGATACCCACCCGTATTTTCAAAACTAAAAACAGTTTCAAGTTCTTTTGTTGGCTGACCTGGAGAATACCTTAAATAAGTATTCATTTTAGGAGTATCAGTAATTTTTTGTGCATTAAACACATTTTCGGGGTCCCAAACATTTTTAATTTCTTGAAATAAACGATAAACTTTATCTCCCACCATAAGAGGAATAAACTCACCTCTTAATCTTCCATCTCCATGTTCTCCACTTAAAGACCCTCGATATTTTTTTACAAGTTTTGCCGTTTCGAGTGCGACGGTATGAAACAATTCGATATGCAAAGGGTCTTTAAGGTTCAAAACAGGACGCAAATGCAATTCCCCTGTACCAATATGTGCGTAATAAACACACTCCAGGCCATAATTTTTCATTAGGTTTTCGAAATCGCACATATATGCGGGCAAATCCTCAGGTCGCACAGCCGTATCTTCAACAACAGGAACCGGTTTTGCGTCTCCGGGCATATTAGCAAGCACTCCTAATCCTGCTTTTCTCAATTCCCAGACTTTGGGAATGTCATCTCCAAGCACAAGCGGATATGAATAGCCATAATTGTTTTGCTTCAATTCATTTTCGAGATTCTTCGCATGTTCATAAATAATATCCATATCTTCGGCAAACCATTCGACAATTAAAATTGCTTGCGGATCGCCTTCGACAAAAAATCTATTTCTGTTTTGCGAGATATTTTCTTTGGTTAGATCTAAAACCTTTTTATCCATCAGCTCAACAGAAACAGGTGCGTGTTTTAGCGCAATCAGATTTGCTTCGAACACCTCGTTTAAACTTCGTGTATGCACACACATTAAGGCTTTAGACTTAGGCGGTTTTTGAACCAAATTGAGTTTTATCTCCGTAGTAAAAGCTAAAGTCCCTTCAGAACCTGCAAGAAGTTTGCAAAAATTAAATTTTTCTTTTGTGCTCCCAAAAATTTCATTTTCGAGCAATAAGTCTAAAGCGTAACCGGTATTTCGTCTTTTTATTTCGGGATGTGGAAATTCGGAACTTATTGCATTTGCAATTTCAGAATTTGACAATAATTCTTTTATCTGTCGATATATTCTACCTTCAAGATTCTCCTGATTACATTTTTTTGTGAATTCAGATTGAGAAATTTCTCCAAAAACCACTTCAGATCCATCAGACAAAATACATTTAAGCTCTAACAAATGATCGCGGGTACTTCCATAAATCAAAGAATGTGCTCCGCAAGAATTATTTCCGACCATTCCGGCTATCATACATCTATTAGAAGTAGATGTCTCCGGTCCAAAAAACAAATCAAACTGAGCCAATTCCTTGTTTAGTTCATCTAAAACAACACCGGGCTCAACCCTTACCCATTTCTCTACCTGGTTAATTTCGACAATCTTATTGAAGTTTTTCGATATATCTACAACTATCCCGTTTCCAACAACCTGTCCGGCAAGAGATGTGCCTGCTGCTCGAGGAATTACACATAATTTGTTTTCTCTCGCAAAACGAATTATTTCAATAATATCTGACTTATTTCTGGGAATACAAACAGCCCCGGGCGTTTCTCTGTATGCTGATGCATCGGTGGAGTACAAAGTTTTATGTATTGAATCGGTATATACTTCACCCGAGAGACTATCTTTAAGAATATTGTAATCAATCATATCTAATCAAAAAAATATTTACAAAGATATTTATTTATATTGAAAACAAAGTGACTATAATCACGCAAGAAAAACGCATCTATTTTTTATGATGATGTTGATGTTTTAAAATAAGGTAATAAGGTTTTTCGAGAATAAGGTTCGATTTGCCACAAACAAAACCTTATCTCTACCAAAGCTTAATAGAAATTATTAAATGAAATAAATGTGTTATTGCGGTTTTTTTGAATCACTGAACTCTCTTTAATAGCTCAGATTAATTATCGGAGGCAAAGCATCAAAAACAGTGACAACCGGACCGCCATTTGGCGGTGAGCTCAACGCAGTTAAAAACATCCATATTTGATCAATAGCTTGAGCTAATTCATTATTCTGCATATTGCAATTGCAAATATTGTTCATAATAAATAGATATAAAATTTTGCATAAAGTTTTTATTGTATATTTTCGCATAAAATTTAAATGATGAATTTTAGAGAAGCAATAATAGTCTTTTTCAAAGGAATGGGAATGGGTGCTGCAAATGTCGTTCCTGGAGTTTCGGGAGGTACAATTGCACTAATAACAGGCATTTTCGAACGACTGATTGATGCAATAAAATCGTTTAATCTCAAAGCACTAAAGCTACTTCTAAAATTTAAAATTAAGGATTTTCTTACTCATATCGACTTTTGGTTTTTAGCATCCCTTTTTTTAGGAGTTGGTGTAGCAATAATAAGTGTTGCAAAACTTTTTGAATTTATGTTTGAAAATTACCCAATTTATATCTGGGCTTTCTTTTTTGGATTAGTTTTAGCATCTGTATATTTCGTTGGAAAGCAAATCTCAAAATGGGACTTCTCAACAATTCTGAGTTTTATTGTCGGGACTGCCGCTGCAGTTGCAATTTCAGTCCTTAATCCTGCCAGCGAAAACAGTTCGATGTATTACCTCTTTTTATGTGGAATTATTGCAGCATGTAGTATGATACTACCAGGACTAAGCGGATCTTTCGTATTGATTTTGCTAGGTAATTACCAACTCGTAATGATCGATGCAGTAACAAAAATGGATTTAGAAATATTACTCCCTGTCGTTATAGGAGCTTTAGTAGGTATATTGGGTTTTTCTTACTTATTATCATGGGTTTTTAAGAAATTCAGAAATCAGACAATTGGTTTGTTAACCGGTTTTGTTCTAGGATCGGTAATGATTTTGTGGCCATGGAAAAATCAAATACTTGCAGAATTTGGAAATAAAACTAAACTGGTAGGTTATAATTGGTATTTACCAGAAATTAACTCTGAATTCTTTATTGCAACAGCAGTTATCGTAGTTGGTGTGCTAACAATATGGCTAATGGAAAAATACGCAGGTCAGGTAAAAACAAAAGAGGAGGAAAAAAAATGAGAGAATTTGGTTTGATTGGATATCCCTTAGAGCATGCATATTCGCATAAATATTTTGCAGATAAATTTAAATCAGAAAACATAAGCGATGCAAAATATAAACTTTTTTCAATTTCTGAGATTTCAAAAATTACAAATATAATTGCCAGCCATCCCAACTTAGTTGGATTAAATGTTACAACTCCGTACAAAGAATTAATCATCCCATATCTAAATGACATCGACCAAACAATTCTGAAACTTGGAACTGTAAATACGATCAAAATATACAGAAAAGACAACAATTTTTCTTTAAAAGGATTTAATACTGATGTTGACGGGCTTCACAAAACATTTGATCAATTAAACATACCTAAAGATACTAAAGCTTTAATTCTTGGTAGTGGCGGCTCTGGAAAAACTCTTGCATTTGTGCTTAATTATAGAGGAATTGAAAATAAAAATGTTTCTCGTAAACCAGCAAACTTACAACAAATTGCATATAACAAACTTACCGAAACAATTATAACAGAGCATAAACTAATTATAAATGCTAGCCCGGTTGGAATGTTTCCAAAAGTAAATGACGCACCTCTCATTCCTTACCAGTATATTGGAAAAGAACATATATGTTTAGATTTAGTTTACAATCCGGCTGAAACACTGTTTCTTAAAAATTGTAAAGAAAACGGGGCAAAAACAATTAACGGAATTACAATGCTATACGAACAAGCAGATAAAGCTTGGGAAATTTGGAATAATAATGAGATATAATATCCTTTGTTATTTTAGCAAATCCGAAAGAATACTCATTGCTTCAGAAAAACTATTGCCACAAAAAACAACATCAGCTTGATAATCTCCGCATACTTTTGGTCGTTCGGGAGAATCAAAAATAGTACACTCATTATTTTCATTAAGATTTACACATCTTATGCCTGCAGGTTTTCCATCAGGCATGCCGGGTATCGGACTCGATATGGATGGAGCAATACAACATGCTCCGCATTTTCGACAATTCATTTTTTTTTACAAAGTAAGCCATAATAACGTAAAAAAAAAACTGCCCTTTTCAGGGCAGTTCATTAAAATGTTTTTAATAATAATTCTATCTTATTACCTGAACATTCTTCTTAATTGTTCCTGCATCAGAATTTAAAATCAAATAATAAGTTCCACTAGTCAAACTCTCAATATTTATTGATATAAGATTCTCATTATAAAATGATTTGTTCTCAACAATTTGGCCCATACTGTTATATATGCTTAACGAAACTTCTTTACCAAAATCATTATCCAAGCTAATATTCAATACGTCAGAAACTGGATTTGGATAAATTGATAGATTTAAATCAGAATACTGCTCAATACCCATTGGTGAAGATAAAGGCAATTGAACCAAACTACCACCATCAGACAAAGCAACGAACAACCCAAAAGCCTCACCGTCGCTGTTGTTAGCAGGATTTAAAAACCCTGAGGCTAGCACAACCAATGCCTGATTATCTAGTTCCAAAGTTGCTAATGGCGCATCGTAAGAAGCTACAATGTTTGTTCCTGACTCATCCATAACCTGCAACATATAATCGGCTGTCGGCAATTCCAAATAACCTCTGAATTCTGCATAAGCCATATCGTCAACAATGGTTGCTTCTGCAATAGCAGCTTCGTAAACATCAACTATAGGAGCATCTGTAGCACCATGAAATACTAAAACATCGGTATTGCCTTCTTCCATTGCCATTTCTCTTGCCATAGGATATACATGTAAATCAAATCCTGTAGCAGGACTATAACCTTCGGCACTTACAATTCCGTTAGCAACAATAATATATTTTGCACCGGATTCTAGACTATAATTAAATGTAGCTATTGCC
>JAFGVU010000063.1 GCA_016937855.1 Bacteroidales bacterium
ATCCTAAAAAATTAAAAATTGTTTCTGGATTGTTTTGATCAATCGGAGGATTAGCTGCAGATCGTATTAAAATTATTGTATAAGTCGAAAATCCAATAATAAATAAAAATAATCCTGTAATTGCCAAATTAAGTGATGGTTTTCTTTTTTTGCCGGAAAAATATATTCCCAGAACTATTAAAACTATTAATAAAACCGCAAAACCAAACAACCCGGAATTGTAACCTAAATATAATTTATTTACAAAAAACCACTCAAATTTGGAGGCGATCAGTGGCAAATATGATATAATTGCCTGTGCTAATAATAAAAACCCAATTGCATACAACGAGTATTTTATTATCTCTTTATTTGTCTGCTTTTTTTGATCAAAATAAAAAATAAAAACCAATGCAGGAATAATCAAGATGTTTAACATGTGAACACCGGTTGACACTCCCAAAAGCAATAAACTTAAAAGTAGCCATTTGTTTTTATCATTTTGACAGCTAAAAGTTGTGATTTTTAGCATTGTCCAAAAAGTGAGAGTTGTAAAAAAGATAGACAATGAATAAACCTCCGCTTCGGTTGCCACAAACCAAAAACTCGACGAAAAAGCTAATGCCAAAGATCCTACAAGAGCTGCTCCATGATTTAACCAAAAACTGTGCTTTTCCGACAAGTTTAAATCAACTCGTCTAATCAAAATCAAAATACTTTTATAAGTAAAAAATACTGCAAAAGAGCATGATACAACAGATAAAAGATTTACAAAGAATGCAATCTGTTCCGGTTTTATCGCAAATAATGAAAAAATACGAGCAATAATCATATAAAATGGTGCTCCCGGAGGATGTCCAATTTGTAACCCTGCTGAGCATGCGATAATCTCTCCACAATCCCAAAAGTTTACTGTTAAAGACATAGTTAAGAGATAAACGATAAAACTGATGGCAAATGCCATCCAAGCGCCATATTTAAGTATGATTTTATTAACTTTCATCACAAAATTATTTCGCTAAATTAGTTATATAAATTTAGGTAGCGAATATTTTGATAAAAAATTGTTTAATGAATTAAGAGTTTTCGCCTTAACTACTCTTGCAATTTTTTCTTAAACTCCATTGGCGTTATCCCTTCAAATTTTTTAAATACAGGATAAAACACATTCCGCGATTTATATCCGCAAGACTTAGCTATTCCTTCTATCGACAAGTTATTATACTGAGGATCTGCAAGCATTCTTTTCGCTTCCTGAATACGATAATTATTTATGTAGTTATAGAAATTTACATTAAAAACATCGTTAATAACATAAGATACATAATTTTTATGGATAAACAACATTTCTGCCATTTCGTCAAGACTTAGTTCTGCCCTTAAATAAACCTTTTCCTGTTCCATAAGAACCGCAATTCTCTCTGCTAGTTCCTTTTTTTGACTATCCGAAAGTAACTCATGCTTCTTAATTATTTCAATATTCTTTTTATTGTCATTAGAAAGCTTTTTTTCTACACTCTCAGGAATAACCTGCTCAATAGGAGGATTATTCTGAAGTTGAGAAATAATTAAAGGTTTAACTTTTGGCGTTAAATAAATGTCCTTTTGGCGTAATCCCCATATCCCAACAACAAAAATATGAAGCGAGACAATCGAAAAATAGGTTGTTTCACTGACTAATAACACAGGAAACAAGTAAATAAATATCTCAAAAGCAAAATAACACAAATATAAAATCACAAATGCAAAAAGCCAGTTTAAACTAATTTTCTCCTTATAAGAATAATTTGCCACAATATTACGCCTATGTCTAAACAGTTTTCGCAACATAGATATTGAGTAAGAAATTACCTGAATAAAAAGAACCAATATAGAAATCGAATAAACCTGCATAAAATTTTGAAGCTGCTCGTGATTTCCTATATTTTCTTTTGGTTGAAATAGAAGTGTCCTATCAGAAGACTCTAAACCTATAAACATCCCAAACTGCACAAAAAGCATTAGTATCGCAGGCAAAAAATGTAGTAGGTGTATTGCTCTGAATTTAAACCTTTCCTCCGAAATCTTTTTCACATACATAAACATCAATGGAAAATCCAATAATGATAAGGATGAAATTAAAAGATAAAAAAGCGGATTAAGTTGTTCTATTCTAAAAATGTGAAAATTTGCAAACAAAAAACTTTGTATAAAAAAATTCAGCATGTAAAATCCTAAAATACTGCTGCTTTTTTTCCATTTAGAAAAGAACATAATTGCAAACAAATAAGAATGAACTATAGCAATTATTATAATATACTTCTCCATGAGGAAAGCTTTTTAGTTTTTACAAATATAAATAAAATTGTATTTAGAAACACTTTTTTGTATAAATAGTTGTTTGCCAATAACGCTAAACGGATCTTTCAATGCATGTAGCTAAGAGCCAAAGATTGTTTGATTTGAATCGTCTGTTACAAGAGAGAGAATGAGAGAGGACTGTGTGTTTCGCTACAGAAACTGCAAAGAAATCATCTCCGTTTAGGTTATCGCAATTCGACATTTTTGGGGTTATGTCGAACATTTTTGTCTTTATATAATTATGGTCAGTCATTGCTTTTTTTAAATTCAATTCAAAAATACTGAATATTTTTTTAATTTATTCAAATTTTCAGCAAAAATGAGTATTAATGTATAAATCCTTACAAAACATGTGGTATATAAGTTGCAAATCACAAACAATCCAAGTAGAATTTAGATTCTCCATTTACCTATTTAATGAGTAATCTAGGAGTAAATCAGCATTATTTTGCAACTTAGGTTTGTAAATTACCTATATTGCAATAAATTTGCAGCGCAATTAAGTTTCTTGCATAAATGACAAAAGTTTTGTACATCTCATACGACGGAATGACCGATCCACTTGGGGAATCGCAAGTTATTCCTTATCTTAAAGAGCTTAGTAAAAAGAAGGTCGAGATTTCTATTCTTTCGGCCGAAAAAGAAAGTGCTTACAAATTACGTAAAGATTATATTCAAAACTTGCTAAGACAATATAACATTGATTGGTATCCAATAAGTTATACAAAAAAGCCCCCTGTAGTTTCAACGGTTTTAGATATTATAAAATTAATTAAAACCTCAAAAAAACTACATAAGCAAAAACATTTCGACATTGTTCATTGTCGCTCTTATATATCTGCTTTTGCAGGACTAAGATTAAAGAATAAATTTGGCGTAAAGTTCTTATTTGATATGCGAGGATTCTATGCCGACGAAAGAGTTGATGGAAATTTGTGGCCACAATCAAATCCGGTATTTAAAATGGTTTATCGGTTCTTTAAAAAATCAGAAAAAAAGTTTTTTTCTCATGCAGACCATACAATAAGCTTAACTTTTTCGGGAAAAGATGTTATTCACAATAATTTTGGATTCAAAAATATTGATATTGATGTAATCCCATGTTGTGCTGATACAGATTTGTTTGATTTCAGACGCATAAATTCAGACGATATAGTTAAACAAAAATCGGAACTAAATATTAGTTCTACTGAGTTTATATTATCATATCTTGGGTCTGTTGGCACTTGGTATATGCCGGATGAGATGATGAAATTTTTTAAGGTTTTATGCAATTATAAACCCCATTCACGATTTTTAATTATTACTAGAGACGAACCTCAAATAATCTATAACATTGCAAATAAACATGAAGTAGATATTTCAAAAATCATTGTAATGCCTGCAAATCGCGAAGATGTTCCTCTTTTGCTTTCGATAAGCAATGCCTCGATTTTTTTCATCAAACCGGTATTTAGCAAAAAAGCCTCATCGCCAACCAAACTCGCCGAGCTATTAGGAATGGGAATCCCGGTAATATGCAATGCAAATGTTGGAGATTTAGATAAATTTATACCTGAGAATAATCTGGGAGTTTTAATAGATAATTTTGATGCTGAAAATCTCGATAAAATGTGTAAAAATCTTGATAATGAGATCGACATAAGCAAAGAACATCTCAGATCAGTTGCTTTAGAATTATTTTCTCTTGAAAAAGGAGTTCAAACATATAATAAGGTTTATCAAAAAATGATGAACACATGAAAAAGATTTTAGCAATAGTTCAGCATCGCAAAGGACGGTCACCGGGTCAGAGGTTTCGGTTCGAGCATTTTATTCCAATATTGGAAAAAAACGGATACGAAATAATTTTCTCAAATATAATAAATGAAAAAGACGATTCAATCTTTTATTCCAAAGGCAAATATTTCTCAAAATTACTAATAGTTTTAAAATCATTTAAACATAGGTTAAGGGATTTAAAAAATGCTAAAAATTGTGATGTAATTTTTATTTATCGCGAAGCTTTTATGCTTGGGACAACATATTTTGAAAAGCGATTATCTAAACTAAATGTCCCAATAGTTTTCGATTTTGATGACTCTATCTGGTTAAACGACACAAGTGAAGGAAATCAGAATCTTGCGTGGATGAAAAAACCGGAAAAAACTGCAGAAATTTGCAAATTATCCGATATGGTTAGTGTCGGAAATCAATATTTAGCAGATTATGCTAAAGTGTTTAATAAAAATGTGACCATTATACCAACAACAATTAACACAGAATATCATAAACCCATAAAAGAAAAAACTAACAAAAATCGCATTTGCAT